>JAIYAB010000162.1 GCA_027489275.1 Hyphomicrobiales bacterium | reverse complement strand
GTCGCGAGCCCGCACTGGCGGTTCTCGTAATTGATCAGCGGCAGGAAGCGGGCATAGGCCGCCTTCGCGCCAGCGCGGTCGCCCGCCATCCACGGGTCCATGATCTGGCGGATGCCGTCGGGATAGCCGCCGCCCGTCATGGCGCCGGTGCAGCCGGCGTCGAGGTCGGCCATCAGCGTGATCGCCTCCTCCCCGTCCCAGGGACCCTCGATCGCCGCGCCGCCGAGCGCGAGCAGGTCGCGCAGCTTCGTCGCCGCGCCGGCCGTCTCGATCTTGAAATAGGACACGTTGGCGATCTCCGTCGCCATCTTCGCCAGGAAGGCCGGCGACAGCGGAGTCCCGGCGACCGGCGCGTCCTGGATCATGATCGGGATCGAGATCGCGTCCGAGACCACCCTGAAGAACGCGTGGATCTGGCCCTCGCCGACGCGGAACGTCGCGCCGTGGTAGGGCGGCATGATCATCACCATCGCTGCGCCCATGTCCTGCGCCACCTTCGAGCGCTCGGCGCAGACCCGAGAGGAGAAGTGCGTCGTGGTGACGATCACGGGCACCCGCCCGGCGACGTGATCGAGGCAGAGCTTCGTCAGCACCTCGCGCTCCGCGTCGGACAGCACGAACTGCTCGGAGAAGTTGGCGAGGATACACAGCCCGTGCGACCCGGCATCGATCATGAAGTCGATGCAGCGCTTCTGGCCCTCAAGATCGAGCCCGCCCCGGGAATCGAAGATGGTGGGGACCACGGGGAACACGCCGCGGTAGGGACGGGTGAATGTCGACATGGCAAGCCTTCCGGAATTGGGGGTTTCCGCCCGAGCGTTTCTGACGTTTGCACCCCTCATATCGCGAAACGGCCGCTGCTTCCCGCGAAAATCCGCGCGCGCCGCGCACCGGAGGGATGGCGGGGTTGCGCCCGGTGCGCGGGACGCCGCGCGATCGTCGCGCAGGGGCGCCGCGCGCCTGCGCGCCGCCGTCGGGTTCCGGCTAGGCCCGGCCCATCCTGCCCCTGTCGAGACTGCCGAGGTTGACGCAGCTGCGCAGCGTCCCCTCCTCGAAAAAGTCGAAAATCGCCTGCGCCGACAGCCTTCGCATATCCGAGAGGCTCTCGGGCGTGAAGAAAGCCGCATGGGGCGTGATGATCAACCGCCCCTCCAGCCACGGCTCGCGCCGCGTCCAGGCCGCAATCAGCGGGTGCGAACGATCCAGCGGCTCGACCGGAAGCACATCCAGCGCCGCCCCCACCAGCCGGTCCGCCCGCAAGGCCCGCTCCACCGCATCCAGGTCGACGACGCCTCCCCGCGCGGTGTTCACCAGCACCGCTCCGGGCCTGGCCGCGGCCAGCGCGGCGTCGTCGATGAAGCCGGCGGTTTCCGCCGTCAGCGGGCAATGGATGCTGATCACGTCGCTCATCGCCATGAGGTCGTGCAAGGTCTTGGCGCGCGCGAAGCCGAACGACAGTTCGGCGCCCGGCGGCAGATACGGGTCGAAGAAGGCCGGCCGCATCTCGAACGCCCGCGCCCTCAGCGCCGCCGCCGTGCCGATGCGCCCCATCCCGACCACGCCGAAGGTGAGGCCGCGCAGGCGGCGCACCGGCGCCAGCGGCAACGTCAGCGTCGCCCAGGCGTCGTCCCGGGTGAGCAGCCGCAGATGATAGGCCGTGACGCCGCGCAGCATCGAGAGCATCATTGCGATGGCGTGGTCGGCCACTTCCATGGTGCCGTAGTCCGGCGTGTTGCACACGGGTATCCCGCGGGCGCCGCAGGCGTCGAGATCGATGTGATTGAAGCCGACGCCGGCCTGCACCACGATCCGCGCCCGCTCCATGGCCGCCACCGCCTCGCCCTTCAGCCCGTGCCGGCTGCGGCAGTTGAGCACCGCGTCGGCCCAGGCGAGGTACGACGACGGCACCGGCTCGTCCCCGACGGGCCGCCAGATGTCGATATCGTAGCGATCCTCGCCGAGGACCGTGCGCTCCACGTCCGGCTCCGTCGCGAACTGCGGATCGATGATGAGGACCTTGTGGCGATTGGCCATTCCGCTCACGCCTGCCGTTCGAGTGCAGGCATCGTGCGGGTCACGCCGATCTCGGCCATCGATTCCTCGATGGCGTCGAGGATGACGGACACGTCCTCCTCCACGATGTCGCCCATGCAGCCGATGCGGAAGGTGCCCGCCGCCGTCAACCGGCCGGGGAAGATGACGATCCCGCGCCGCTCCATGGCCGCGTAGAACTTCTGGAAGTCATAGGCGGGATCGTCCGGGTCCATGAAGGTCGCGATGATCGGGGCCGCGACGCTGTCTGGCAGGAGGGTCTTGAAGCCGCGCTGGCGCAGGCCGTCGACGAGGCGACGCCAGTTGCGGCGGTAACGTTCGCCGCGCGCGGCCACACCGCCCTCGGCCCTGTGCCGCTCGCAGGCCTTGGCCAGCGCCGCGAGAACGTGCGTCGGCGGGGTGAAGCGCCACCAGCCGCGCGATTCCATGAAGGCCCATTGCGCGTGCAGGTCGAGTACGACGGACGGCGAGCGGCCTGCCGAGGCCTCCAGCACGTCGCGGCGGCACACCACGATGCCGACGCCGGGCACGCCTTCGAGCCCCTTGTTCGGCGAGATCATCACCGCCTCGATCCCCTGTTCCTTCACGTCGATCGGGAAGGAGCCGAACGAGGCCACGGCGTCGATGAGCAGTTTGATCCCGCGCCGCCTGGCGACGGCGGCGAGCGGGTCAATGGGATTGTAGATGCCCGTTCCGGTGTCGACGTGACACATGATCATGTGCGTGATGCCCGGATTGGCGTCGATGACCGCGTCGAGGTCGGCTTCCGTCGGCGTCACCGTCATCGGCAGTTCGAGCATCACCACGGTATGGCCGACGCCCTCGGCGACCTCCTTGAGGCGGATGCCGTAGAAGCCGTTCTGGATGACGAGGATCGTCGACCCCTTCGGCACCAGCGTGTGGAACACGCCCTCGATGGCGAAGGTGGCGCTGCCCTGCACGGGGACGCACTCGTGCGTGCCGACGCCGTTGCAGATCTCCACCATGTAGGCGCGGATGGCGTTGACCTGCGCCATCATCTCGTCGCCGTTCGGACTCCGGTCGCGGAGCATTTCTTGCTTCACGGCGGGAGCCACGGTCACCGGACCGGGCGTCAGGAGATAGAAATCGTGCCGGCGTTCGGGCATCGGGATCCTCCGCTTGGGCCGATCGCGCACGGCGATTGACACGTTGGTATACAATCATACAACTAACTTGACGGCAACGCGGGGTGACGCATGAACGGCGGGGGAAGCGGGCCGGGGCGCTACCGGATCGGCATCGATGTCGGGGGCACCTTCACCGACTTCGTGATGGCGGACCTGAAGGCCGGCGGCCTCGTCTTTCACAAGGAACCGTCCATCCCGTCAGACCCCTCCCAGGCGGTCGCGAACGGCGTGGCGGCGCTGCTGGAGCGGGCCGGCGCGCGCGCCTCCGACATCGCGCTGATCGCGCATGGCACGACGCTGGCCCTCAACGCCGTCATCCAGGAGCGCGGCGCGCCCGTGGCGCTGGTGGTCAGCAGGGGCAACCGGGACGTGATGGAACTCGCCCGCGGACGGCTCCCGAATTCCTACAACTTCCGCATCGGCCGCGAGAAATCCCTGGTCCCGCGCGAGAACGTCTACGAGGTCGCCGCGCGGATGATGGCCGACGGCACGGTCGAGACCGACATCGACGACGCCGAACTCGACGCGCTGGCCGCGGACCTGAAGGCGCGCGGCTTCAACGCCGTCGCGATCATGCTGCTGAACTCCTATCGCGACGCGAGCCTCGAGGCCCGGGTTGCGGAGGGGCTGCGCCGTCGCCTGCCCGACGTGCTGGTCAGCGCGTCGGCGGCCTTGTGGCCGGAGCTTCGGGAGTACGAGCGGGCGCTGATCGCGGTGCTGAACGCCTATGTCCATCCGCTGATGGCGCTGTACCTCGACCGCCTGACGCAGCGCCTCGCCGCGCTGGGCGTGACGGCTCCGATCACCATCACGTCTAACAATGGCGGGGCGATGAGCGTCGCCACGGCGCGAGAACGCCCGATCGATTCGATCCTGTCCGGACCTGCTTCCGGCGTCCGGGCCGCGTCCCACTTCGGCGAGGGTTTGCCCTATCTGCTCACCTTCGACATGGGCGGCACGTCCACCGACGTCGCCACGGTGACCGACGGGGAACTGGAATTCGCACGGACCTCGATGGTCGGCGACTATCCGCTGATGCTGCCGGTCGTGAACGTCTCGGCCGTGGGTGCGGGCGGCGGTTCGCTGGCCTGGCTCGACGGCCAGGGCATTCTCAAGGTGGGCCCCGAAAGCGCCGGCGCCGATCCGGGGCCGATCTCCTACGGCCGCGGCGGCACGACGCCGACGATCACCGACGCGCTGCTGGTGCTGGGCGTCCTCCACCCTGAGCGCTTCCTGGGCGGACGGATGCGGCTCGATGCCGCGGCCGCCGAGGCCGCGCTCGCCGGCATGGCCGCCTCGCTCGGGCTCGCCGGCGCGACGCAGGCGGCAGACGCCATCATCCGAATCGCCGCTGCGCGCATGTCCACCGAGCTCAACAAGTTCCTCGCGCAGAAGGGCACCGACCCGCGCGATTGCGTTCTGATCGCCTTCGGCGGCGCCGGCCCGACCATGGCCAACATCCTCGCCGGGGAAGCGCATGTCGGGTCCGTCCTCATTCCGCCCTCCCCCGGCACCTTCTGCGCGCTGGGCGCGCTGATCTCCGACATCAGGCGCGACTTCGTGCGGCCCGCGCGCGTGCCGATCGGCGACGGCGGGCGCGGCTTCGCGAAGGTGACGGAGCTGTTCGGCGCGCTGGGCGCCGAGGCATCGGCCTGGATCGCGCAGGAAGGCGATCTCATCCAGGACCATTCCCTCGCCGTCACCTGCGACATGCGCTACCCGGGTCAGTCCTACGAACTGCCGATCGCCCTGCCGCTCGACGAGCGGGGGCAGCTCGACGAGGCGGGCGCGGTCGAGGCGTTCCACATCGCCCATGAGCGCGCCTACGGGTTCCGCGAGGCCGGCAGCGCGGTGGAGGTGATGAACGTCCGCCTCGCAGCCACCGGCCGGCTCGCGCCGGTTCCGCTGCCGGACGTGCCGGCGACGGCGCCGCCAGCGCCCCGCGAGAGGAGGCGGGTGCATCTGGAGGGCGGCTTCGACGTGCCCGTCTACGACCGCGCGTCGATCGGCCGCGGCGTGCGCCTCAGCGGACCCGCCATCGTGGAGCAGCTCGATACGACGACCCTCGCCTTGGCCGGCTGGGACATCGTGTGCGACCGGCACGGCAGCCTGCGGCTCGAGAGGACACCGGCATGAAGCTCGATCCGGTCACGCTCGAGGTCCTGCACCAGAAACTGCGCGCCTGCGCCGAGGAGATGGCGATCACGCTCGCGCGCGCCGCGCGCTCGACCTACGTCAAGGACGCGCACGACTTCGGCACGGCGCTGGCCAACCTGAACGGGAAGTTCTTCGCCTACCCGGAGGCGCTCGGCGTATCGGGCTTCCTCGACCTCGATTGCCGCAAGGCGATCGAGACCGTCGGCGAACTGGCGCCGGGGGACGTGATCATCACGAACCACCCCTATGCCAGCGGTGGCTTGTCCACCCACATGCCGGACCTGCAGCTCATCCGGCCCTATTTCCACGCGGGACGGATCGTCTGCTACGGCTGGGATTTCATCCACTCCGCCGACATCGGGGGCGGCGTGCCCTCCAGCATCAGCCCGCGCTTCAACGAACTGTTCCAGGAGGGCCTGCAGATCCCGCCGATGAAACTGGTCGAGGCGGGACGCATCAACCAGACCCTGATCGCGCTCTACCGCGCCAACTGCCGCGTTCCGGACCTGAACATCGCCGACGTCAACGCCATGCTGGCGGCGCTCACCGTCGGCGAGCGGCGCGTGGCCGCGATCATCGAGCGGCACGGCATCGCCGCCTTCGAGGCGGCGGCGACGGACCTGACGGTCTGGGCGGCGGCGAAGTCCCGTGACGTCCAGCGCCGCATCCCGGACGGCGAATACAGCTTCTGGGACTATATGGACGACGACTTCGCCACCCGCGTCCCGATCCGCATCCGCTGCACGATGCGGGTGAAGGACGGCATGGTCGATCTCGACTATTCCGGCACGGACCCGCAGGTCGGCTCCGCCTACAACGTGCCCACCGGCGGCATCCGGCATCCCTGGCTCACGCTGAAGCTGATGCACCTTGTCGGCACCTGGGACCCGACGATCCCGCTCAACTACGGCCTGTTCGAGAACATCACGGTGAGCGTGCCGAAGGGCACGGTGCTCAACCCGGAGTTTCCCGCCGCGGTCGGGGTTCGCCACGCCACGGCGGTGCGCGTCAACGACACGCTCGTGGGCGTGCTGACGACCGCCCTCCCCGGCCTGATCCCGGCGCCCTCGGGCGGCACGAACGTGCCCATCGTCATCGCCGAGCAGGATGAGCGGACCGGCGTGCGGCGGCTCTCGGTCATCCAGATGCTGGTCGGCGGCACGGGGGCGCAGTCGGGCATGGACGGCGTGGACGGGCGCGACAGCGGCCTTGCCAATCTCTACAACACACCGGTCGAGCGCAGCGAGGCCGATGTCGGTGTCCTGATCGAGGAATACGGCCTGCGCGCGGACAGCGCCGGCCCCGGTCGCTGGCGCGGCGGGACCGGGCTTGTCATGCGGTTCCGCGTTCTGCGCGAGGGTTCCTCGGTGCTGGCGCGCGGGCTCGAGCGTTTCGTCTTCCGGCCCTGGGGCGCGGCGGGCGGGGGGCCGGGCGCGACCTGCAAGGTCATCCTGAACCAGGGCAAGCCGGGCGAGCGCGACATCGGCAAGATCGACATGGTCGTCATGCAGCCTGGCGACACGATCACCGTCATGACAGCCGGCGGCGGCGGCTTCGGGGATCCCTACGAGCGCGATCCAGAAAAGGTTTTCTTCGACGTGCGGGCCGGCTTCGTCAGCGTCGCCGCCGCGCGGCGCGACTACGGCGTCGTCGTGGACGGCGGCCGCCTCGATCTCGCGGCGACGAAAACCTTGCGCTCCGCACCACGCCCGCCGCGGCCGGCCTTCGACTTCGGTCCCGAGCGCGCCGCCTGGGAGAGCGTGTTCGACGATGAGATCGCGACCGACTTCGCCGCACGCCTCCTCCTGCGCTCGCCGCCCAAGCGCATCGAGGTAAAGCGTCAGATCGTGGAGGCCGTCGTGCCCGGAATCACCGAGGTGGGCGTCCGCGGCATGGCGAACCTGTTCCCGGACCCCCAGGCCCAGCGGCGCCTTCTGGTCGAGTTGATGGACCAGGCTCTGCCGCGCCGCTGAGCAGCAGCGCCGGGCATTCGCCCAAGGAAGAGGCGGATGCGGCGGCACGCCGTCGGAACGCAGTCGAATTTCCGATTTCGCCTTGCGCGGAACTCCGGCTGTAAGATTGAATACAGTTATACGTTGATGGCCTGCCGACGCGCCGGACAGCGCGGACCCCTCATTCAGGAGACACGGAACATGCGAAGCAAGAGCATCGTCGCGGCCCTGGCGCTGGGGATGTCCCTGGCGACGCCGGCGCTCGCGCAGGAGTTGAAGATCGGCGTGCGCGCCGGCGGCGAGTCGATGGATCCGCACGCCTCGGGCGTGGGCTCCAACATCGGTTCGGCCAAGAACGTCTTCGAGTCGCTGGTGGCGCTCGACGACAACCTGCAGCCCTCCCCGGGCCTCGCGCTGTCGTGGGAGCTGGTCGATCCCGTGACCTGGAAGGTCAAGCTGCGCTCGGGCGTCACGTTCCACAACGGCACCAGCTTCGACGCGCAGGATGTCGTCCACTCGCTGGCGCGCATCCGCAAGGTCGCCCCGACGGACGGCGGCCTCGTGCCGTTCCTGCGCCGCATCGACACCATCACGGCGGACGATCCGCTGACGGTCACGATCAAGACGGCCGGTCCGACCGCGTCCCTGCCCCAGGATCTCGGCCGACTGCTCGTCGTTCCGTCCGAGACGCCGCTCGATGCGACGCCGGCCGACTTCAACAACGGCAAGTTCGCCATCGGCACCGGCCCGTTCAAGCTGGCGTCCTTCACGCCTCGCGCCGACATGGTGCTGGAGCCGTATGCCGGTTACTGGGGCCCGAAGTCTGGCTTCTCGAAGGTGACCATCACCGAGATCACCAACGACAGCGCCCGCGTCGCGGCCCTGCTGTCAAAGCGCGTCGACCTCATCAACGGCCTGCCCGCCGCCGACGTGGCCCGCGTCAAGGCGACGCCCGGCATGAGCGCCATCGAGAGCTCGGGCATCTTCATCTTCTTCCTGTTCACCGACTATCGTGAGCCCTCGCCCACGATCACCGACAACGCCGGCCAGCCCATGGCCAAGAACCCCTTCCGAGACAGGAGGGTCCGCGAGGCCATCTCGATGGCCGTGAACCGCGAGGGTCTTGCCTCGCGCGTCCTGGAGGGCGCGGCGACACCGGCCAACCAGTTCCTGACGAAGGGCTTCCTCGGCTACGACAACAGCCTGAAGCCGATCGCCAACGACGTCGACAAGGCCAAGGCGCTGATGGCGGAGGCCGGCTATCCGCAGGGCTTCAAGGTCGCCCTGCACTGCACCTCCGACCGCCTCCACGGCGACGGCGCGGTCTGCGCGGCGCTGGGCCCGATGCTCGCGCGCATCGGCATCACGGTCACCGTCAACGCCACCCCGCGTGCGGTCTACATCCCGGCGCAGGCCAAGGGCGACTACAGCCTGATGATGAACGGCTTCTCGACCCCGACCGGCGAGGGCAGCTACTTCATCACCACCGCCGTCCACACCCGCGACAAGGACAAGGGCTTCGGCGGCTTCAACCACTGGCATCACTCGAACGCCGCCATCGATGCCCTGATCCAGAAGGCGTCGACCACGCTCGAGCCGGCGCAGCGCAAGCAGCTGCTCGAGGAGGCGACCCGCGCGGTCATGGCCGAGACGGCCGTGATCCCGCTCGTTCACCTCAACGTTCTGTGGGGCGCGCGCACCGAGGCCCTGACCTCCTCGCCGCGCGTCGACGAGGAGACCCTCGCGATCAACGTGAAGCCGAAGTAACCGTCTCCGCCGCGGCGGCGAGCTCCGGCTCGCCGCCGCGGTGACACGCAATCGCGTGGCCAGCCGCGCCGACAGGGCGCGAAGACAGTTCAGGCCGCTCCGTGCGGCAACGATCCACCGCGAAGGGGCAGCGCGGGTGGAAGTGGCAGCCCGGCGGCGGCGCCAACGGTGACGGGATCTCCCCCTTGATCGGTTCAAAATCGCGCCGGCGGTTGAGGCTCGGCGCCTCGCGCAGCAGAGCCTGCGTGTAAGGATGCGACGGCGTCGCGAACAGCGCGTCGGCCGGCGCCAGCTCGACGATGCGCCCCAGATACATCACCGCCACCCGGTCGGCGACGTGCCGCACCGCCCCCAGATTGTGGCTGATGAACAGATAGGTCAGGTCGAACTCGTCCTTCAGGTCAATGAACATGTTCAGGACCTGCGCCTGGATCCAGACGTCCAATGCCGCCGTCGCCTCGTCGCACACGACGAGCGAGGGACGCACGGCCAGTGCGCGCGCGATGCCCACGCGCTGGCGCTGGCCGCCCGACAGCTCGTGCGGAAAGCGGTCGGCATAGCCGCCGTCGAGGCCGACGCGCGACAGCAGGTCCTGCACGAAGGCGTCCGCCTTCCCCGGCGCGAGCAAACCGTGGACGATCGGCGCCTCGGCAATGGCGTCGCGGACCGACTTGCGCGGGTTCAGCGACGTCATCGGGTCCTGGAAGATCATCTGCACCTCTCGCACGAAGCGGCGCCGCGAGGGCCCGTCCATGGTCGAGACGTCCATGCCGTCATAGCGGATCGTGCCCGCGGTCGCGGCGAGAATCCCAGCGACGACGCGGCCGAGCGTGCTCTTGCCGCAACCCGATTCGCCCACGAGCGCCAGCACCTCGCCGCGTGTGACGGTCAGGCTGACGCCGTCGACGGCGTGGACCACCTTCCGGCGATGGCGCGCGCCCAGCAGGTTGAGCAACTTCGCGGCGACGTCGAGCTCGGTGACGAACTTCATCTCCAGCGCGTCGAGTTGCAGGATCGGAACCGGCGGCGAGCTGGCGTCCATCAGGCAGCTCCACCGTCGTCGAGGGGCCGGATGCAGCGCACCAGCCGGGCGCCGTTCCCGGCCGGCGCGAGCGCCGGCTCGGCCGTGCGGCATGCCTCGACCGCGCGCTCGCAGCGCGGAGCGAAGCGGCAGCCGGCGGTGATGGAGCCCGCAACGGGCGGCATGCCGGGGATCGAGCGCAGGCGCTCCGACCGCGTGTCGATCATCGGCACGCTGTCGAGCAGGCCGCGTGTGTAGGGATGCAGCGGGCGGGCAAGAATGTCATCGGCCGGGCCCTGCTCGACGATCCGGCCCGCATACATCACGGCGATGGTGTCGGCGAGGCTCGCCACCACGGCAAGGTCGTGGGTGATCCAGACCATCGCCGTGCCGGTGTCGCGGCACAGCCGCTTCACCTCGTGCAGGATCTGGCCCTGCGTGGTCACGTCGAGAGCGGTCGTCGGCTCGGCGGCGAGCACTACCGCGGGCCGGTTGATCAGCGCGATGGCGATCACGATGCGCTGGCGCATCCCGCCGGACAGCTGGTGAGGATAGGCGTTCAGCCTCTCCTCGGGCGCCGGGATGCCGACGGTGACGAGCGCCTCCCTGGCGCGGCGCAGCGCCTCCGCCTTCGAGACGGAGGGGTCGTGCACCGTCACGGCCTCGCAGACCTGCTCATCAACCCGCATGACGGGGTTCAGCGTCATCATCGGGTCCTGGAAGATCATCGCCATGTCGCGGCCGCGGATACCGCGCATCTGGCGGCGGTCCGTCGGATCGACGGCCTTTCCGGCGAGGCTCGCGCCGCCCGAGGCGATGCGAACCGGCGGTTCCAGCAGACCCATCGCGGCAAGCGCGGTCATCGACTTGCCGGAGCCGGATTCGCCGACGAGCGCCAGGATCTTGCCGGACGGGACCGACAGCGAGACGCCGTCGACCAGTGTCACCGAGCGGCCCTTCGGCCCCGCCTCGACGGTCAGGTCGCGGATGGCGAGCGCGACGTCGCTCATGTCCCCGACCTCGGGTCGAGCATGTCGCGCAGACGGTCACCGACGAGGTTGATGGCGACGATGAGCAGGACGAGGGCAACGCCGGGATAGGCGCTGATCCAGGTCCGCCCCGCCAGGATGTGCTGGAAGCCGTTGGCGATCAGCAGCCCCAGCGACGGCTGCGTGACCGGCAGGCCGAGGCCGAGGAAGGACAGCGTCGCCTCCAGCGCGATCGCATTGGCGACCTGCACCGCCGCCACCACCAGCACGGTCGGCAGGCAGTTCGGCACGAGATGGCCGAAGACGATCCGCCGGCTTCCGATACCGAGCGAGCGGACCGCCGAGATGTAGTCCTTCTCGCGTTCGACCAGGGCCGTGGAGCGCACGGTACGCGCGAAATAGGCCCACTGCACGGCCACCAGCGCGAAGATCACCTTCTCGATTCCGGGTCCCAGCGCCGCGAGCAGCACCAGCGCGATGAGGATCGCCGGAAAGCTGAGCTGGAAGTCGACGACGCGCATGATCACCGTGTCGGCCGCGCCGCCCCAATAGGCGGAAAGCACCCCCACCGTCGTCCCGATGAGCGCTGCGATGAGGCCCGCGCCGAGCCCGATGCCGAGGCTGATGCGCAGCCCGTGCACGATGGCGCTCCACAGGTCGCGGCCCTGGTCGTCCGTGCCGAGCCAGTGGTACATCCCGCCTGAGCCCACCTCGCCGGGACGCAGGCGGCTATCCATGAGATCCAGGCTCGCGAGGTCGTAGGGGTCCTGCGGCGCGAGCCACGGCGCGAAGATCGCGACGATGGCGACCGCGAGCAGCAAGAGCGCGCCGAGCGCAGCCTGCGGACTTCGACAGAAAGCGACCGCCCAGCGCCGCGCCCGCTCCAGCCGGGACGGGCGGCGGGCGGCGGCTGCGGAGGCCGGGGCCACGAGAGCCATCAGCGCCCCGCCAGCCGTACGCGCGGATCGAGCACCGAATAGGCGACATCGACGAGGAGGTTGATCAGCACGAAGAGGAACGCCGTGAACATCAGGTAGGCGACGATCACGGGGCGATCGAGCACGCTGATCGAGTCGATGATCAGCTTGCCCATCCCCGGCCATGAGAACACCGTTTCGGTGACCACCGCGAACGCGATGAGCGAGCCGAACTCCATGCCGACGACCGTCACGATCGGCAGCAGGATGTTGCGGAACACGTGCGAGACGACGACCCGATGCTCCGGCACGCCCTTGGCGCGGGCGAACCGCACGAAATCCTGCCGCAACGTCTCCTGCATGCTGGCGCGGGTGAGGCGGATGACGAGGCCGATCTTGAACAACGCGAGGCTGATCGCGGGCAGCATCAGGTGGCGCAGGCCGTCCAGCGTCAGAATGCTCAGCGGGATGCCGAAGACCTCCACCGTCGCGCCGCGCCCGCCCGACGGGGCGAGACCGAGATCGACGCTGAACAGGACGATCAGCATCAGCCCGACCCAGAAGGTCGGCAGGCTGAAGCCGAGGATCGAGAAGGCCGTGATCGCCTGCGCCGGGATGCTGTGCGGCCGGTAGCCGGCCCACAGGCCGAGCGGGATGCCGACGACGATGGCGATCACCATCGCCGACAGCGCCAGCTCCATGGTCGCCGGCAGCGCCTTCAGGATCAGCCCGAACGCCGGCACGCGGTAGACGTAGCTCGTGCCGAGGTCGCCGCGCAGGGCGCCCATGACGAACTGGCCATACTGCTCCCACAGCGGCCGGTCGAGGCCGAGGCGCGCGATGATCTCCGCCTTCTGCTGCTGTGTCGCCGCGGGATGGATCAGGATGTCGACCGGATTGCCGATCAGGTACACGCCGATGAACACGATGATCGACATGACGATCATGAGCTGTGCGCCCTGCAGCAGTCTGCGGAGGATGAACAGCGTCATCAGCGGGTCCGGTTGTTAGCTTGTCATACAGTCTGGACTTGAACACGCCGATGCGCAACGCTGTCGGCGTCGTCCCGCGGCATGGGCCCGGGATGTCCCGGGGAGGCGCAGGGAACCATGACCGTCGCACAGGACACGCTCGACATGCTCATGGCCGCCGGCGTCCCGGCGATCAGCCAGACGCTGTTCGGCCTCGGCATCATGAACGCGTTCATTCCCGGCCTCGCCGCCGCCAATCCGCAGACCTGCGTTTTCGCCGGACCGGCCTGCACGTTGCGTGCCATACCCATGCGCGAGGACATCCGGACGGCCATCGCCGAAGGCCGCCTCCCCAACCCGCACAGGCAGGCGCTGGCGGGGGTCAAGGCGGGCGAGGTGATCATTACCGACATCGGCGACATCCCGCGCATCTCGCTCTTCGGCGACCTCATCGGCACCCATCTCGCCAACCGCGGCGTCGCCGCGATCGTCACGGACGGCGGCGTCGCCGACCTGGCGGCGCTGGCGGACGTCCCGCTGCCGGTCTTCTCGGCGGGCTCGGCGCCGGTGCCCGCCTCGGGCCGCGTCGTCGTCGTCGACATCCGCCAGCCCATCAGCTGCCGCGGCGTGCCCGTCTATGACGGCGACATCGTGGTGGGGGACCGGGCCGGCGTCGTCGTGGTCCCCGTCGACCTCGCCGACACGGTGGCCCGCAAGGCGCTGGAAAAGGAGAAGCTCGAGGCCTTCCTGCTCGAGCGGCTGCAAGCCGGCGCGCCGCTGGAGGGCACCTACCCGCCCGACGCCGAAACGCTCGCCGCCTATCGCGCGCGCGGCTGACGCAGGCGCGCCTGACGCGCGCGCTCGGGAGCGCTCACCCCTGCGAGGCCTTCCAGGCCTCGTACTCCTTCATCGTGGCGTCGTTGGCAGGATAGAGCCCCTTGAGCGCGCGGCCGGTGCGCGCCTGCGCAATCACCCACGCCTCGAACGCCTCACGGTCTGCCGCGGCCTGCGCGATCTCCTCCGCCATATGAGCCGGGATCACGACGATGCCGTTGGGATCGCCGAACACCACGTCGCCGGGAAACACCGGGACGCCGGCGCAGCCGACCGGTGCCTGAAGGTCCACCACGAGCCGGTGCGACGTCACGGGCGTTCCCGCTGTCCCGCAGCAGAACACGGGGAACGGGATCGTGGCGATGGCGGCCGCGTCGGACACCCCTCCGTCGAGCACCGCCCCCGCGGCCCCCTTCGCCAGGAAGTGGGTGGTCATGATGTCGCCCATGAAGGCGGTCCGGGTTTCCCCGTCCATGGCGACCACCAGAACGTCGCCCTCGCCCAGGCGCGCCGTCGCCTCGCCCTGCAGGTTCGGCCGCTCGCCACGCGCCGTCGCCTCGACGAGATCCTCGCGGACGGGAATGGTGCGCACGGTGAAGGCGCGCCCGACGAAGCGCGCCGCCGCGGGATTCAGGGGTTTGGGCGACTGCATCATCATGCCCCGCAGCCCCTTGCGGTACAGCAGGGACACGACGGTCGGCACGGCGACGCCGTCGAGCAGGCGGCGGATGCGGTCGAGGGCGGCGGCGTCAATCACGGGGCTCTCCATGGAAGGGTCAGGCGGCCAGCCAGCCGCCGTCCACCATCAGGCAACTGCCGGTGGTGAAGCTGGCGTCGTCGCCGGCCAGGAACAGAATGGCGCGCGCCACCTCTTCGGCCCGGCCGAGCCGACCGAGCGGATGGCGCGCCACGGACCGCGCACGCGCGGCCTGCGGATCGGCGCTGCGCGCGAACGCGCGCTCCAGCAGAGGCGTGTCGATGGCTCCGGGCACGACGACATTCACGCGCACGCCGTCGTCGGCGTGGTCGAGCGCCATGCACCGGCCGAGGCTCGCCACCGCCCCCTTCGAGGCGAGGTAAGGCGCGTTCGACCGCCCGCCGGCGAAGGCGAGCTGCGACCCGACGAGCACGATCGACCCCGCCTTCCGCGCAACCATCCCCGGCAGCAGCGCCCGGCACCACAGGAAAGTTCCCGTGAGGTTGGTGTTCAGCACTGCATTCCACTCGTCGAGCGTCGAGCCGACGACGCCCTTGCCGGTCGACCAGCCGGCGGCGGTGACAAGGATGTCGGCAGCGCCGAACCGCTCAGCAACGGCTCCGGCATGGGCCGCGACCGTCGCCTCGTCGCCGACATCGCCGACGAGCGCGAGCGATCCCGGCAGCGCAGCACACAGAGCGTCCAGCGCGGCGCCATTGCGATCCACGCCGACGATCGTCGCCCCCCGGGACGCCATCATCCGCGCCGTCGCCGCCCCGATCCCCGTCGCCGCCCCCGTGACGACCGCAACCCGCCCCGCCAGATCCATCCCACTGCCCTCGACCACCGATACGCCCTCTTTCCCCGCCGAAACGCCCTCTATCCCCTCTGGATTCCTCCATCTCCTCATCCTGAGAAGCGGCCGAAGGACGCGTCTCGAATGACGCACCATCCCTCCGCGGCAACATCCTGCGTCCTTCGAGACGGCCGCTCGGCGGCCTCCTCAGGATGAGGACATCGAGGTTCGGAAGGCCGGAAACCCTGACTTAGGCCCCGCCGCCCTTGAATACGCCCGGCGCCTCGCCGGGATGCGCCCCCTGCCTCTCCTCCCATACTCCATCTCCTCATCCTGAGGAGCGGGCGCAGCCCGCGTCTCGAAGGACGCTCCATGCCTCCGCCGCAAGGCTCCGAGCGCCTTCGGGACCAGGCGCTCGAGCCTCCTAGCAGATACCCGGCGGCGGCGGATGACACCGGCTCGGAGTTTGAGCTATGTAATACTGTATGACAATCCTCGTCACCGGCGCCTGCGGATTCGTCGGCGCTCACGTCGTTGCAGCGCTGGTGCGAAATCGTCCCGGCGAGCCCGTGGTGGCGGCCGATCTCGCGCCGCCGCCCGAAGCTGTCGCCGCGTTCTGGGGCGGCATGACCGTCGACTTCCAGCCGCTCGATGTCGTCGACCGCGCCGCCGTCCGCGCCGCCATCGCGCGGCACCGGCCGCGGTTCGTGGTGCACATGGCGGCGATTACGCCCTCCCTCGCCATGGAGGCGGCGGACCCGCTGCGGGTGGTCGACGTCAATATCGGCGGCGCGGCGAACGTCCTCGACGCCGCCACGGCCTCGCCCGGCATCGAGCGTGTCATCACGCTGTCGAGCACCATCGTATACGGCTTCGGCGCCGCCCTGCCCTCTCCCGTCTCCGAGGATGTCCCACCCGAGGCCGTCGGCCTCTATGCGGTCTCCAAGGTCGCCTGCGAGGGCCTGTCGCGCCGATTCGGGATGCTGCGCGGCATTTCCACAGTTGCCGCGCGGATCGCCGCCGTTTACGGCCCGATGGAACGCCCGACGCCCCATCGCGAGACGATGAGCCAGCTCTACCCGCTGTTTGCCGCCCTGCGCGAGCGCCGCCCGATCGTCGTCGCGCCCTCCGAGACGATGCGGGACTGGACCCATGCGGACGACATCGGCGACGGAATTTGCGCGCTGCTGGCCGCTCCCGCTCTGCGCCACCCCGTCTACAACGTGTCGCGCGGCGTTGGGCTGCGCTGGTCGCAGGTGCTCGCGCTGTTTCGTGAGGCCGGGCTGGAGATTCGCATCGCCGACGATCCCGCGCAGGCGGAGGCGTCGTTCGATGCCGCGCTCGGCCGCCCGCCGCTCGACGTCGCGCGGCTGGCGGAAGACACCGGCTTCCGCGCCGGTCGGGACCTGAAGGATGCGATCGCACGCGCGGCGGCGGGAGACTGGTAATGGTTGAACTCGGCCGCGGCCTGCTGCCGCTCTGGGCATTCGAGGAAGGGATCACCTTCCTCAATCATGGCTCCTATGGCGCCACGCCGCGTGAGGTGACGGCGGAGGCGGACCGCTGGCGCGCCCGGCTGGAGAGCCAGCCCGTCCGCTTCTTCAATGAGGAACTGCCCGGCGCGATCCGGACGGCGGCCGTGGCGCTGGCCGGCTTCGTCGGCGTTCCGCCGGAGCGCCTCGGCTTCGTCGAGAATGCGTCCGACGGCACCAACGCCGTGTTGCGCTCCGTGCGCTGGCGCGAGGGCGACGAGATCGTGACGACGAGCCACGTCTACAACGCGGTGCGCAAGAACCTCGCCTGGCTTTCCACGATGACGGGTGTCGTCTGCGTCGAGGCCGCGGTTCCTTTCCCTACGCCCGACGACGCGTCGGTCGTGGACGGGATAGCACGCGCCATCACGCCGCGGACGCGCCTGATCCTGGTCGATCACATCGCCTCCGCCTCTGCCGTGGTGCTGCCGCTGCCGGCCATCGTGGCGCTGGCGCGGTCGCACAGCATACCCGTTCTGGTGGACGGGGCGCACGGGCCGGGCATGGTCGATCTCGACGTCGATGCCATCGGCGCCGACTGGTATGTCGGCAACTGCCACAAATGGCTCGCTTCACCGAAGGGGTCCGCCTTCATCGCCGCGTCGGCGAACCCGGCCTGGGAGGTGCACCCCACGGTCATATCCCACAGTTACGGCATGGGCTTCGCCGCCGAGTTCGACAAGATCGGTACGCGCGACTACGCGCCCTGGCTGGCGACGCCGGCGGCGATCGCCTTCCACGAGCGGCTGGGCGGGCCGGTGCTGCGTGCGCGCAACGTCGAAATGGCGCGCCGCAACGCCCTGCGCGTAGCCGCCGAGCTCGGCACCGAGACGGGGGCGCCGTCCGCCATGTTCGGGTCGATCGCCACCATCCGCCTGCCCTGGGACGGACCGGTCGACTGGGACGTCGCCCGGCTGCTGCGCCAGAGGCTGTGGGAGCGAACCCGCATCGAGCTTCACGTCACCGCGCTGGCCGGCGCGCTGTGGGCCCGCATTTCCGCCGCCGCCTATAACGAGGACGCCGACTACGCCGGCCTCGCGGCAGCGCTGAAGGACACCCTCACCACCACAAGGACCGGGACGAGCGCATGAGCTGGCGTCGCACACGGGTCGGGATCGACGTCGGCGGAACCTTCACCGACTTCGTCCTCGCCGACATGGAGGCCGGTCGCCTCCTGTTCCACAAGGAGCCGAGCGTTCCCTCGGATCCCTCCGCGTCCGTCGAGCGCGGCATCGCCGCCCTCGTCGCCGAGCACGGGGTGGATCCGGCGGGTCTCGAACTCGTCGTCCACGGCACCACGATCGGCCTCAACGCCATCATCCAGCGCCGCGGGGCGCGAATGGCCATGGTGGTTTCACCGGGCAACCGCGACGTGCTGGAAATCGCCCGGCTTCGCCTGCCGTCCTCCTACGATTTCACCGAGCCGCGCGAGGCGCCGCTCGTGCCGCGCCGGCTGATGTTCGAGGTGTCCGCCCGGACCCGTTCGGACGGCTCGGCCGAGAGCCGCCCCGACGCGGCAGAGCTGGACGATCTCGCCCGCCGCATCGCCGCGACCGGCGTCGAGGCGGTGGCCGTGATGCTGCTGAACTCCTACCGCGACGCGACGCTGGAGCGTGAGGTCGGCGAGGCGCTGCGAGCGCGGCTGCCGGGCGTGCTGGTGACGGAATCGCCGGTTCTGTGGCCGGAGGTGCGCGAGTACGAGCGCTCGCTCGTGGCCGGCCTCAACGCCTACATCCACCCGCTGATGACGCGGTATTTCGACCGCCTGACCGCCCGCGTCGCCGCCAAGGGCGTGGCGGGGCCGATCTACATCACGGCCAACAATGGCGGGACGCTTTCGCTCGATTCGGCTCGCCGACGGCCCATCGACACGGTGCTGTCAGGCCCGGCGTCCGGCGTCGTCGCCTCCACCCGCGTCGGCGGGGCGGTCGATCGGCTGAAGCTCGTCACCATCGACATGGGCGGCACCTCCGCCGACATCTCGATCGTCACCGAGGGCGCGCCCGAGTTCACCACCCAGACCTTCGTGGGCGACTTCCCGCTGATGATGCCGGTGGTCAATGTCGGCGCCATCGGTGCCGGCGGCGGCTCGATCCTGTGGGTCGACGCGCAAGGCCTGCTCAAGGTCGGCCCGCTCTCCGCCGGCGCGGACCCTGGTCCTGTCGCCTATGGCCGCGGCGGCGTCGAGCCCACCGTCACCGATTGCTATCTCGCGCTGGGCATCCTCGATCCCACCCGTTTCCTCGGCGGGCGCATGCAGCTCGACCTCACCGCCGCCCGCCGCGCGCTGGACGGCATCGCCGACCGCCTCGGCCTGTCCGGCCCTGACCGCGGCCTGCAGGCGGCGGAATCGGCGCTGCTCGTCGCCAGCGCCAAGATGGCGACCGAACTCACCAAGCTGATGGCCACCGCCGGCGTCGATCCGCGCGACT
>JAIYAB010000472.1 GCA_027489275.1 Hyphomicrobiales bacterium | reverse complement strand
TCCTGCATGTCGAGGTTGGCGCCGTGCAAGCCCACGCTGAGGCGAAGGCGGTCCTCGTCCTCCAGCAGGCCGATGGCCTCCAGCAGGACGTCGATGCCCTTGTAGGGGTTCACCTGGCCGAAAAAGCCGATGCGGGTGCGCTGGGTCGGCTGGCGCGGGCGGTAGCGGACCATGCCGCCGCCGTCGGCTTCGCGGCGGCCGATGATGCGGCGCAGGTCGTCCGGCGGTTCGGCGCCGCGGCGGTCGCCGAAACCGCGGCCGCCGGCGGCTCCAGCCAGCTCCGGCTCCAGGACACGCTCGCTCCGGGTCGACTCCCGGCGCGATGACTCGTCCCCGACCTCCGGCGCGCGCGCGGGCAGCGCAGCATCGCGCGCCTTGGCGCGCAGCGTCGCGGCGGTGGCAAGCACGTCGCGCGCAAGCGGGTTCTCGATTGCGCTGACCTTGTCGGCGGGAAGCCCCCACGCGACGAACCGGTCGGCGAGGAACTTGCTCGGCGAGATGAAGTGGTCGACATGGGCCATGAAGGCCTTGAACACCTTCTCGCGCAGGAAGAACTGGCCGGGCGTGTGGTTGGGGAAGCACGCCGAGCATTCCGCCGGAGAGGACGTGGTGCACAGGCGGCCGTTCGTCTTCAGCATCTGCCCCTGGCGGTGGCAGATCGGAATGAACTCGTGCATCGTGAAGATCACGCGTGCGCCGTGGCGCTTCAGCAGCTCGAACAGCTCGACGCCCCAGAAGGCGAAGTGGTGCACGTGGACCACGTCCGGCTCGAAGCGCGTCATCACCGCCCGGACGATCTCTTCGAGGCGCGTGTAGTCGGTGGTGCTCTGAGTGAACGGGTCCAGGGGCGGCGGGCAGGCCAGGAGCTCGTCGGGCCGGCCGCGGAAGGCGCCGATGGGCGCGCTATGGCCGATGCTCTCCGGCATTGCGCGGGCCACGAATGACACCTGGCCGATGCCGGGCGCCACCTTCAGGTGATCGAAGAGGGAATAGGCCGCCCGCTCCGCGCCGCCGGCGGAGAGATCGGGATGGGCATGGGACATGACGAGGACGTTCATCCCGCCACCGCGGCCAGACGCGGCCCCTGCTGGTCCACGGTGGCAGGAAACCTCTTCTGCTGCCTTGGGATGGCCGACAGCGGCTGCGACGGATCGTGCGCGAGCACGGCGCGCCAGCGCTCGTTGAAGGTGATGCAGTTCACGTACATGACGACCTCGCGGAAAGACGTCTCTCCCATGAGCCGGATCGACTGCCGCTCGAGGTGATGGATGCCGGGCTCGCGGACGATGCCGGTGGGAAGACCCAGTTCGGCGACACGCAGGCAAAGGTCGGCATCCTCGAAGTCACCGCGGATGTAGCGGTCGTCGAAACCACCGACCTTGAGGAACAACTCGCGGCTCATCATCAGCAGCGCGCCCGTCGCCGCCGGCACCTGGTCCACCGTGCCGCCGCGGGCCGGCAGCGGCGGCAGGCCCTTGCCGGGATGATCGACGATGAACAGGTCATGCACGTCCGAATGGCGCTCGAAGGACAGGCCGTCGTGCTGGAGGGTTCCGTCCTCGTAGAGCAGCCGGAAACCGATGACGCCGAACTTGCCCTCGTCCAGCGCCGAGACGGCCCTTTCCAGCGGGCCGACGTCGTCGATCCAGATGTCGGAGTTCATGAACAGCAGGTATTCGCCGTCCGCCACTTCGGCGCCGATGTTGTTGGCCCGCCCGTAGCCGTAGTTCTCGCTATTGACGACGAGCCGCGTGCGGCTGCGCAGCAGCGGCGCGCGCTTTCGCAGATAGGTTTCGAGGAAAGCCTTCAGCGCCGGGTCGTCGCAGACGAAGATCCACTCCACCGTGTCGGCGAACCACATCTGCATGGTCGTCAGATGGCGGATGAACATGTCCTCCTTGTAGAAGGGGACGATGATGCTGAGCTCCGGCCGGACCGGCACGTCCTTGATCAGAAGGGTCTTGTACGCCAGCTCCGGCTTGCGCTGCGCCAGGAACGGCCGGTAGAGCCGCCTGGCTTTCTCCGGCGCGACGAAGCGACCGCCGCCCTCGACGGCGTTGAGACGCGCGAGGATGCCGCCCACGTCCGCGTTCGCTTCGGCGCGGCCGACGAAATGGCCGACGAGGGTGTCGCCCTCGAAGGCGCCGACCAGGAACACCTTCCCGCTCGTGCCGCCGAAGGGGAACACGGCGAGCACGCCGTGCTCGTCCGTGCGCACCGCGTGACCCACCGAACGCAGATGCGTGGTGACGTCGGGCCGTGCGAAGAACGACAGGTCGTCCGACTGCACGCAGCAGGACAGGTCGTCCGTCATCACGACGAGGTCGAGCCGCCGGGCATTCGCGATCCAGCAATCCAGCCCGAGGCCGTGGCCGGCCCGCGCGGCCGCATCGACGTGGCAGGGGAGGACGGGAATGCCGGCGAACTGGGCCGCGGCGGCCTCCGCCAGGCGAAGGGCCCGCTCGGGCACGAAGCCGGCCTTCGCCGCCAGCCGCACGCAGCGCATCGCTTCGTCCCGGACGTCACCCGAAAGGCCGTCGCCTGTGAAGGTAGCAACGTCGGCGCCCTCGATCACGAGCGTCCACTGCGTCTCCGTCGTCACCGCAGAGTCGACGGCGGCCATGCGGTCGAACGCCGCGACGAAGCCGACGGCGGTTTCACCGGGCCGCGGCGTCGCGGCGTTCTGGATGGCGCTCACCACATCGGGACGCTCGAGCCGTCCCATGCCGCTCAGGGGAAGCAAGGCGGCAGCGTAGCCGGGCGTCTCGATCCGCAGATCGGCCTTGTCGATCCGCGGCAAACACCAGCCTTCGACGAGCACGGTGTTCGCGAAAAGGACGATACGGTCGATGCAGGCCTGTCGGCGCCTCGGCCTGTCGTTCATGCTCAGGATCCCCCAAAAATCAGCAGGCCGTCGCGATACTCGTCTGCGACGAGTTCGGCACGTTCTCGCCCGCGCCGGAAGCCGCGTCACCAGATATGTCAGACGGGTCTGAAGTAATGGTATCCATCTTTGCTTCACATTGTAACGTAACGACTTTTTCGATCAGATTTTTCACATTCGAAGCACTGCACATTATCTGTATTGATGAGCGCGCTGCGGTGATTTCCGGCTCGCTCGCGAGTGCACCGTCATGTATCGCCACGATGGCGTCGGCGAAGTCGTCGGCCCGGTCCCGGATCCAGCCGCGGGCGCCATCGGGCAGAGGAATCCCCTCCGCGGCGAGCGTCGTCATCACGCAGGGGACGCCGGCGGCCAGGCTCTCGAGCACCTTGCCCTTCACGCCTGCGCCGAACCGGAGCGGGGCGACCGTGAGGCGGACCCGTTCATAGACCTGTTCGTGCAGGTCGCTCACCCAGCCGAGCACGCGCAACCAAGGGCGATCGGGAGACTGGAAGCCGTCGGGAAGCCCTTCCCCGACGAGGTAGCATGTGATCGACGGGTTCCTGGCGTGGACGAGGGGCATGATCTCCTCCACCAGCCATCGTGCTGCATCGAGGTTCGGGGCATGCGTGTAGCTGCCCACGAAGGCCAGTCCCGAGCGCTCCGCCGCCGGGCGCTTCACGGGGATGGATGGAATGAGCCAGGGGACCACGGCTATCGCAGCATCCGGCAGTTCCGCCCGCAGCATCGCGGCTTCGACGGCCGAGTGCGTGATGATGGCATCGACCCGGGCGGCGATGGCGAGTTCGGCAGCACGCTGCTCACGCGCCGCCTCCTTCAGGCGCGCGTCGCCCGATACATCCGCCTGCCTTTCCTCACGCAGATAGTGCAGGTCGGCCACGGAGAAGACGACACGGGCCCGGGGAGCGAGGCGGCGGACGTCATCCAGATAGCCGCGCGCGTTGGGGAGCCTGTGGATGTAGACGAGATCGAGGCCCTGACCGATCTCGCGCAGCACCTCCGCGACACTCCGGATCGACGGCTCGTAGAAGCAGGCGACGCCGAAACGCTCCATGGCCGGGGTGGCCTTGGGGTGCATGGCGGCAGGGCCGCCGGGGACGAAGCTCACCTTGTATCCGAGGTCCTGCAAGGCCCTGATGTGAGATACGACCGCGGCCGATCCCGCGTCGCTCCACGGCGTGGGAAAGGCATGGTCGATCACCAGCGCGTGGCCCACTGCGTCGCGGGCCTTCGGATCCCGGTCGGCCGCGAACCGGGCGCCCGACAGCGCGCCGTGCCATGCCTCGCCGAAGCGCTTGCGGTCCTCCGCCAGCGCCGATCGAATCGCCAGCGTCGCGGAGGGATCGAGCGTGGCCCGATCGAGCGCGATCATCGCGGTCGCCGAGGGTTGGACCACCACGGCACGATTGACCGCGCGCACGCGCATCGCCAGGTCGGCGTCGGCGTAAGCGGTCGCCGAGAACCTGTCGTCGTACCCGCGAATGCGGACGGAGACCGCCTTGTCGATCATCATCGCATGTCCGAGGACGACATCGACGTCCCGGCGGTATCGGCCGCGAGGATCGGCGCCCGCGAGTCCGGCGCCACTGCAGGCGAGCGCTGCATCGCAGGAGAGTTCGGCACCCAGCGCGGCGACGGTTCCGTCCGGCTGTAGCAGGCGCGGGCCGACGAGCCCTGCGGCGGGCATGTCGCCGAAAACGGACAAGAGCGTATCGATGCATCCTGGCGCCAGCCGCGCCCGCGGATCGAGGAAAAGGACATATTGCCCCTGCGCGAGGGCTTG
>JAIYAB010000040.1 GCA_027489275.1 Hyphomicrobiales bacterium | reverse complement strand
GCGGCCTGGGCGAGAAGATCGACGCCGCTGGCCGGTCCGAGGCGACGCCCGCCAGCTTCGAGGCGCTGGAACGCCAGATCGCGGCGATGACCGACGCGCTGGGCCGCAACGACGAGAGCTTCGCCGCGCTGCGCAGCATGGAGCGCTCGATCGCCGACCTCTTCGTGCGCTTCGAGGACGGCCGCCTTGCGGTCGTCGAGGCAGCCGAAGCCGCCGCCATGAAGGCCGCCCAGACCGTCAGCGGTTCCATCGCCGCCCCTGCGCCCGACGACCGCGCGTCGCAGGCGCTCGACGCGGTGCAGGCCACGCTGGGGCGGATCGTCGAGCGGCTGGCCCGGCTCGAAGCCGGGATCGAGGCGCAGCAGCAGGCCGCGTCGGCGGCAGCCCCCGCAGCGGCTCCCGAACCGAGGCCGGCGGCACCCTCCGTCGCCGAGAAGATCGCCGCCGCCGCCGCCGCCGCGCGCGCGGCCAAGCTCGCCGAGCCGCCCGCAAAGACCCGCGCGACCGCGCCCGCCCCGACGCCGGGGGCGGTGACGCCGGCCGCGGCCGATGTCGAGGACGCGCGCCAGCTCGTCGCTTCCGCCCGGGCCTCGGCCGAGAAGGCCATGCTGTCCCTCGCGCCCCCGGCCGCCGCCGAAGCGGTCGTCGCGGACGAACCCGCCCCCGCCGAGATCCCGTCCGCCGAGACGGCGCAGGCCAGGCCGGCAGAACAGTCCGACGAGGAGCTGATCGCCGCCGCCGTCGCCGCCGCCACGCGCGCCGAGGCTGCCGGCCTCACGCCGGCCGTCCTCGCCGAGGACCGCCCGCTCGAGCCGGGCACCGGCCGCCCCGTCCTTCCCCCCGCGGCGGAACCCGAGGCCGAGGCGGGACCGGAAGAGCCCGCGCCCCGCAAGCCGAGCTTCATCGCCGCCGCCCGCGCCGCCGTCGCATCGCAGCCCAGGAAGGCTGCGCGGCCGTCGTCGCTGCGCCCGGAGCGAAAGACCGATGCCGCCGAGCCGGCGGCCGACGGCGCGGATGCCGCCCCCGCCATGCAGGCCGGCAGCTTCCTCGAGCGCAAGCGCCGGCCGATCCTGATCGGCCTCGCCATCGTGGTGCTGGCGCTGGGCACGGCCCAGATCGTGCGCACCATGCTCTTGCAGAACGCGAACCGCGACACCGCCCCGCCGGCCGCGCAGCAGGAGTCCGGCGCGCTGCCGGCAAAGCCGGCTCTCGAGCCGTCCGCGACCGGCGCCATTCCGCCGGTCACGCTGCCGGCCCCCGTCCTGCTCGATCCGCCGGCCGCGCCCGCGCAGCCGAGCTTCAAGCACGACGCGCGGCCCGCGCCGCCGGCCGACGGTTTCGTGCAGACCCCGCGCGCCGAGCCCGACACCGTCGGCGCGCTGGGTACCGCGCCGCAGGGGGCCCCTTCACCCGCGCTGACCGACCCCGATCCGGTCGGCACGCCGGCGCTCAACGACATCGCCCGCGCCCTCCTGCCGACCGGCCTGCAGAAGGCCGCCAGGAGCGGAAACCCCGTCGCCGCCTATGACGTCGCGCTGCGCATGCTCGACGGAAAGGGCGTCCCGCGGGACCCCAAGGCGGCGATCAAGTGGCTCGAGAAAGCTGCCGCCGGCGGCCTCGCCCCGGCCGAGTACAGGCTCGGGAGCCTTTACGAGAAGGGCACGGGCGTGCCTGTCGACCTCGTCAAGGCGCGCGCCTTCTACCAGCGCGCCGCCGACAGGGGGAACGCCAAGGCCATGCACAACCTCGGCGTGCTGATCGCGGACAGCGCTTCGGGCAAGCCCGACTACGCCACCGCCGCGGCCTGGTTCCGCCGCGCCGCCGATCTCGGCGTGCGCGACAGCCAGTACAACCTCGCCATCCTGGCCGCCCGCGGCCTCGGCATGCAGCAGAATCTCGGCGAATCCTACGTCTGGTTCACGATCGCCGCGGCCCAGGGCGACGAGGACGCTGGCCGCAAGCGCGAGGAGGTCGCCGCCCGCCTCGACGCAGCGGCGCTGGCCACGGCCAAGGCGGCCGCGGCCGGCTTCCAGCCGCGCAAGCCCGACGACGCGGCGAACGAGGTCGCCATGCCGGCGAACTGGGACGACATCACCCCCGCGGCCGCGCCGGCGAAGGGCAAGGGCCGCGGCTGAGGACGTCAGCCCCGGCAGAAGGATACGCCGACCCCTCGCCGCCGCGACCCTCCTGCGACGCGGCGGAGGTTGACGCAGACCGGTTCGGACTGCCCCATGTCGGGCTCAAGATCGGCCCCGCCGGGAGGCCCGACGAGGAAACGCCGTGCAGATCTACCTGCCCATTGCGGACATGCCGATCAGCATCTTCCTCGTGCTGGGGCTGAGCGCCGCCGTGGGCTTCATCTCCGGCATGTTCGGCGTGGGCGGCGGCTTCCTGCTGACGCCGCTGCTGATCTTCATCGGCGTGCCCGCCGCGATCTCGGTCGCCACCGTATCCGCCCAGATCACCGCCTCTTCGATGACCGGCGCGCTGGCCTACTGGCGACGACGGGCGCTCGACGTGAAGCTCGGCACCGTGCTGCTCATGGGCGGCCTCGTCGGGACAGTGCTCGGCGTGTGGTTCTTCAACGCCATGCGCCGCCTCGGCCAGCTCGAGCTGGTGATCATCCTGTCCTACATCACCCTGCTCGGAAGCGTCGGCTCGCTGATGCTGGCCGAGAGCCTGAAGGCGCTATGGAGCGAGCGGCGGGGCGTGGTCCCGCCGCGCAAGCGCGGACCGCACCATCCCTGGTACTTCGGCCTGCCGCTGCGCATGCGGTTCCAGCGCTCGAAGCTCTACGTCAGCGTCATCCCGCTGGCCGTCCTGTCGATCACCATCGGCTTCCTCGGCGCGGTGCTCGGAATCGGCGGCGGATTCCTCATGGTGCCCGCACTGCTCTACCTCTTCCGGGTCCCGACCGCGGTGGTCGTCGGGACGTCGCTGTTCCAGATCCTGTTCACGATGGTCGCGGCGACGGTGCTTCATGCGGTCACCAACCAGGCCGTCGATGTGATCCTCGCGGTGCTGCTGGTACTCGGCGGCGTCTTCGGCGCGCAGTTCGGCGCGCGCGCCGGCCGCAACGTCAAGGGCGAGCATTTCCGCCTTCTGCTGGCCCTGATCGTGCTGGCGGTCGGCGTGCGTTTCGCCACCGAGGCGGTGATCCGGCCGGCGGATCCCTACTCGCTCGGCGCGACGGAGCTGCGCTGATGGTCGCCCGACCCCTCGCCGCGCTTCTCGCTTTCGCGGCCCTCGCGGCGTCAGCGACGGCCGCGCGCGCGGAGGGGCTCGTGGTCTCGCTCTCCAGCCACCACGTCCGGATCACGCAGACCTATACCGGCGCCGAACTGGTGATCTTCGGCGTCATCACGCGCGACCGCAGCAGCATCGCCCGCCAGGGACCCTACGACATCGTCGTCACCGCCAAGGGGCCGCAGGGGTTGATGGTGGTCCGCGAGAAGGTGCGTTTCGGACCGATCTGGGCCAACCTCGAACAGCGCAAGTTCGGTGCGTTGCCCGTCACCATCGCGGTGCTGGCGACGCGGCCGATCCCGGACATCGCCACGCCCGACCTTCGCACCCGCTATGGCATCGGGCTCGAGGCGCTGATCCCCAAGCCCGGCTTCGGCTCGGCCGAGGACGTGCCGTTCCGCGACGCGCTCATCCGCCTGCGCCGGGAGGCCGGGCTCTACGTGGAGAGGGCGGACGCGGTGACCTTCGTCACGCCCGACATTTTCCGGGCTCCGGTGCCCGTCCCCTCGACGGCGCCTGTAGGAACCTACGAGGTGTCGATCGCGCTCCTCGCCGACGGCGTGCAGATCGCGCGCGAGACGACGAACTTCGAGGTCTCGAAGGCCGGTTTCGAGCAGGTTCTCTTCCAGGCCGCCCGGGACCGTCCGTGGCTCTACGGTGCGCTGACCGCGATGATGGCGCTGTCGATGGGATGGCTGGCGTCCGTCGTCTTCCGGCGGGACTGAGCCGGCCGGCGCCTCAGGTTGCGCTGGACAAGAACGCGGCGGGCCTGCCATTGCGTCGGCGTTGCACCATCGAGGGTTCCCCATGAGCAAGCCCGCCGCAGACGACCCGCGCGCCGTGCCCGCCGACGCCCTGCTGCTGGGCGCGGGCGGCGTCCTGCCTTTCGCCGCGCTGGCCACGGCGGCTCTTCTGGGCCTCGACTGGCGCTACGGACTTCCCAACGACACGTTCCGGCAGGCGCTCGTCGGCTATGGGGCGGTGATCCTGTCGTTCCTGGGCGGCGTGCGCTGGGGCATCGGCCTGCGCCACGGCGACGCCCCGGGTCGCACCGCTTTCCTCGTGGTGTCGGTGATCCCGGCGCTGGCGGCGTGGGTGGCGCTGATGCTGCCGCGCCCGCACGACCTCGCGCTCCTCATCGCCTGCTTCCTCGCCCTCGCGGTCATCGACGTCGCCATGGTGCGCCGGGGCCACGCCCCCGCCTGGTACGCCACCCTGCGCCTCGGGCTCACCGCCGCCGTCGTGCTGGTGCTGATCGTGGCGCTGGCGATGCTGCCGCTGGCCCAGGTCTAGTCCGGCGCGAGGGCCGACGAGGGCACCGCGTAGACGCGCCCGGCGCCCAGCATGTGGGCGGTGAAGGCGGCGTCCGCGAACAGTGGCCGGAACGCCGCGTCGAGCACGTTGAGCCCGCCGGCATAGGCGCCGAAGGCGGGCAGCACGCAGCGCCGTCCGTTCGCGGCGAAGCAGCGCCGACGCAGGCTGCGGCCGCCGCCGCGCACCTTGCCTGCAGGGTGCAGGTGCCCGGCGATCTCGGGACCCTGCTCGGCGGCCGACGGCTCGTGGCGCAGCGTCACGCCGCCATAGGCCAGTTCGCGCGCCACGCTTCCGCCCAGGCCGGCCGGGGGCGCGGGATCGTGGTTGCCGCTCAGCCAGAGCCAGTCGATGCCGGCCTGCATGGCGCGCAGCGCGGCGATGTCGGCGGGGTCGATGCGCTCCATCGCGCCGCGGTCGTGCAGGGTGTCGCCCAGCACGATGACCCGCGCCGGCCGCCAGCGCGCCAGCGCCGCGGCGAGCGAGGCGAGGGTCGCGCGGCTGTCGTAGGGCGGCAGGAAGATGCCGCGGCGGGCATAGGCGGAGCCCTTCTCGAGGTGCAGGTCCGCGACCAGCAGCAGCCGGTCCTCCGGCAGGACCAGCGCGCCGGACACGTCGGCGACGAAGTCCAGCGGACCGACCCGGATGACCGCGGCGGCTTCGGCCGCGCGACGGGCGGGGGGGACCGGTTCGTCGATCGCCAGGCTCACGCCAGCGCCTCCTCGAGCAGTTGCGCCTCGGCCTGCGCCAGCAGGTCGTCGGCCGCCTCGCCGAACACCGCCTCGCGGCCGATCTCCAGCATGACCGACACCGCCAGCGGCGACACGCGGTCCAGATCCTTGTGCACGATTCGCCCGCGGATGCGCGAGAGAAGCCCGGCGAGGCGCTTGAGGTCGAGAAGACCCGTCGCCGCATCCGACCGCGTCGCGCGCAGCAGCACGTGGTCCGGCTCGTGGCGGCGCAGCACGTCATAGACGAGGTCCGTCGACATCGTGACCTGACGGCCCGTCTTCTCCTGTCCCGGAAAGCGCCGCTCGATGAGCCCGGCGATGATGGCGCAGTGCCGGAATGTGCGCTTCATCAGGGCCGATTCCGCCAGCCACTCCTCCAGGTCGTCGCCCAGCATCTCCTCCGAGAACAGGCCCGGCAGGTCCAGCCGCCCGACCGCGACCGCGGCGCCGATGTCGGACAGGCCCCACACGGCGAGGCCGTAATCCGTGCAGACGAAGCCGAGCGGCCGCAGGCGGGCACGCTCCAGCCGGCGCGTCAGCAGCATGCCCAGCGTCTGGTGCGCGAGGCGGCCCTCGAACGGATAGGCGACCATGTAGTACCGGCCGGCTCGCGGAAACGTTTCGACCAGCATCTGGTCGCGGCTCGGCAGCATGGACTTGCGCTCCTGCGTCTCCAGCCAGTCGGAGACGCCGCCCTCCATGCGCCGCCACACGCGCGGATCGGCAAGCATGCCGCGCACGCGCTCGGCGAGGAAGGTGGAGAGCGGAAACTTGCCGCCGGCGTAGGAGGGAATCTTCGGATCGGTGCCGGGGGCGGTCCGGGAGACGACGACGTCAGTCTCGGCGATGGCCTCGAAGCGCAGCACTTCGCCGGCAAAAATGAAGGTGTCGCCGGGCAGCAGCGTCTCGGCGAAGTACTCCTCCACCTCGCCCAGCACCCGTCCGCCCCGGACCGGCGCGGCCGGCGCGCCAGGTGCCGAGCGCCGGGCGCGGCCGAGCCGCACCTTCAGCATCGGCTCCTCGACGATGGTGCCGACGTTGAGCCGGTACTGCTGGGCCACGCGCGGGTTCGTCACGCGCCACAGGCCGTCCCGGCCGACGCGGATGCGGGCGAAACGGTCGTAGGAGGCGAGCGCGTAGCCGCCGGTCGCGACGAAGCGCACGACATCGGCGAAGGTGCCGCGATCGAGCCAGGCATAGGGCGCGGCGGAGGAGACCTCGGCGTACAGGTCGTCCTCGGCGAAGCCGCCGGCGCAGGCCATGCCGAGGACGTGCTGTGCGAGCACGTCCAGCGCGCCCGTGCGCGGCTCGGGCGTGTCCTGCGCGGCCGCGGCCACGGCGTCCAGCGCAGCGCGGCACTCCATCACCTCGAAGCGGTTGGCAGGGACGAGGATCGCCTTCGACGGCTCGTCGAGCCGGTGGTTGGAGCGGCCGATGCGCTGCATCAGCCGGCTCGCGCCCTTCGGCGCGCCGACATTGACGACGAGGTCTACGTCGCCCCAGTCGATGCCGAGGTCGAGGGTGGACGTGCACACCACGCCCCGCAGGGCCCCCGCCGTCATCGCCGCCTCGACCTTGCGCCGCTGGCCGACATCGAGCGAGCCGTGGTGCAGGGCGATGGGCAGGCCCTCCTCGTTGATGCGCCAGAGCTCCTGGAACACGAACTCGGCCTGCATCCTCGTGTTGACGAAGACGAGCGTCGTGCGGTGGGCGCAGATCGCAGCGTAGATCTCGCGCATCGCATGCAGCGCGGTATGGCCGGCGAGCGGCGGCCGGCGCGCCGTATCCATGATCCGGATGTCCGCGCGCGCGCCGCCGCGCACGACGACATGGGCTGCCATGGCGTCGTCTCCGGCCTGCGGAACGAGATAGCGCCGCAGGTCATCGGGCTCGCGCACGGTGGCGGAGAGGCCGATCGCCGTGAGCCCGGGGGCGAGCCGGTGCAGCCGGGCGAGGCCGAGCGACAGCAGGTCGCCGCGCTTGGAGGTGACGAGGGCGTGGAGTTCGTCGAGCACGACGCGCCTCAGGCTGCCGAAGAGCGTTGCCGCCTCCCGGTGGGCGAGCAGCAGGGCGAGCTGCTCGGGCGTCGTCAACAGAATGTCGGGAGGCCGCTCGATCTGCCGGGCGCGCTTGTGGGCGGGCGTGTCGCCGGTGCGCGTCTCGATGGCGACCGGCAAGGCCATCCCCGCGACCGGCGCCTCCAGATTGCGGGCGATATCCACCGCGAGCGCCTTCAGCGGGGAAATGTAGAGCGTATGCAGCCCTTTGCGTCTGGCCGCCGGCGGCGTCCCGGCGAGGTCGACCAGCGTCGGCAGGAAGCCCGCCAGCGTCTTGCCCGCGCCGGTCGGCGCGTCGAGCAGGACCGATCGGCCGGCGCGGGCCAGCGCCAGCAGTTCGAGCTGGTGCGGCCGCGGTTCCCAGCCGCGCGCGGCAAACCAGGCGGCGAAGGCCGGCGGCAGGGCGGCGGGGGCGGCGTCGGGGCGGTCGGCGGGTGCTGGCACGCTCCAGAGCTAGCGCGCCCGCGCGCGCGCGTCACCTTCCGTGCGAGGCCGGCGGCCTCATCGGCGCAGGACGGCCACGAGGCCGGGCACGGGTTCGCCGCGTTCCCGGCGCGCCCACCGGGACGCCCGGGCGGCGACGTCGAAGCCTGCCTCGCGCGCCAGCGAGATCACGTGCGCGCTGGCGTGGCGCACGCGCAGGTCCGCGCCCACCGCGACGTCGGGGCCTTCTCCGGCCGCGTCCTGCGTGGTGAAGGCGAACAGGCCTCCCGGAGGCAGCGCCCGGGCCGCGGCGGCGAAGACCGGGGCGAGGTCCGGCACGTAGATCAGCACGTCGGCAGCGACGGCGAGGTCGAGAGCGCCGGGCTCTTCGGCCGCCAGCGCGGCAAGGAGGTCGCAGCGCGCGAGCGAATCGTAGACGCCGCGCGCCTGCGCGCGCTCCAGCATCGCCGCCGAGAGGTCGCAGCCGCCGAGCCAGCCCGCAAGCGGGCGCAGCGCGTCGCCCATGAGCCCGGTCCCGCAGCCCAGATCGAGCACGCGGGCGAAGCGCCGCCCCGGCGCCGCCGCGGCGATCGCCTCCGCCACGAGGGCAGGGCCGCGATAGCCCAGCGACTGCACGAGATGCTGCTCGAACCGGGGGGCATAGTCGTCGAAGAGCCGGGCGACATAGGCGGGGCTGATCGCGCCGACGGCAGGCACTTCCCCCGCTTCGGCGAGGCGTGGGCCTGCGCCGAGGCGGTCGGCGGGGTCGAGGGCGAGGCAGCGACGCCACGCGGCGGCCGCCTCGGCCGTGTCGCCGGCCTGCCGGCAGGCGTCGCCGAGCGCCAGCCAGGCCGGCGGCCATGCCGGCGCGCGCTCCAGCGCCTGCCGCAGCAGGTCCGCCGCGCCGACGGCGTCGCCCTCGCCCAGGGCCGCGACCGCCCAGGCGTAGCGCCGGTCGGCGGCGAGGTCGCGGGAGGTGCGCAGGTCGTCGAACGGGAGCAGGTCGTCAGCAGGGGAAGGTTCGTCGGTCATGCCGCCGTCTTGAAGCCGGGCTACGACCGTCGGTCAAGGCGGCGCGGCGTGTGCGATGGCGCACGGCGCCGCGGCCTGCGTCAGGGCATGGTCTTTTCACGCCAGCCACCCTCCGGCCGGCGTCCCTTCCCCGGGGTTGCCTCCTCCCCTCGCAGCCCCCCACTGGCCCCGCCACTCGCGGGGCCTTTCTCTTTTCCGGCCCCGTTTGCCGCCGGGACCCGGCCGGCCTATCTGAGGGACGATGCGGCCCAGCGATCTCCTCACCCCGACGCCGTCCGGGCTCTATTGCCCCCCGGCGGATGTCCACATTGACCCGGTGCGGCCGGTGAGGCGCGCGCTGATCACCCACGGCCATTCCGACCACGCACGGGCCGGGCACGGCGCGGTGCTGGCGACACGCGAAACGCTGGCCATCATGGCGGTGCGCTACGGCGAGGGATTCGCGGAGACGACGCAGGCGGCGGCGCTGGGCGAGACGATCGACCTCGGCGGCGTCACCGCCACCTTCCATCCCGCCGGCCATGTGCTCGGCTCGGCGCAGATCGCCATCGCGGCGGGCGGGACGCG
>JAIYAB010000318.1 GCA_027489275.1 Hyphomicrobiales bacterium | reverse complement strand
GCTTCGAACCGTTCGGCGAGCCGGCGCATCAGCGGCGCCTCGATGACGATCTCGATCCGCTTCTTCGGATAAGTCTGCATGGCAAGGCTCCGGTGAGGCGATCAGGGGGCGATTCGCTGGGCGGCGGCGATGGCCAGCGGAATCCCCGCGGTGAGGTTGAACGGGAATGTCACGCCGAGCGAGAGCGTCAGCGCGATGGAGGGGTTCGCCTCCGGCAGCGCGAGGCGCATCGCCGCGGGCACGGCGATGTAGGAGGCCGAGGCGCCCAGCACCGTGAACAGCGCCGTGCCGCCGGTCGAAAGCCCGACCGCCATCGACAGAACCGCCGCCGACGCGCCGCCGATCAGCGGCATCAGCACGCCGAAGGCGATGACCGGCGGCTTCAGGTAGCGCCGCCCGTTGGCGAGGCCGCGGCCTGCGACGAGGCCCATGTCGAGCAGGAACAGGCACAGGAATCCGGCGAAGGGATCGATGATGAACGGCTTCAGCGTGGCGAGCCCCTTCTCGCCCGTCAGGATGCCGATGGCGAAGGCGCCCAGCAGCACCACCACCGATCCGTTCAGCGCCACCTCGCGGAACAGCCCGTGCTCGCCGCCCTTGCCGGCCGTGCCGCCCGAGCCGCGCCGCGCCAGCAGCAGCGCGGTGAGGATCGCCGGGGTCTCCATCGCCGCCGCCACCGCGACGAGCCAGCCCTCGTAGGGCATGGCGAGCCGCGTCAGCGCCCCCGTGGCTGCGACGAAAGTGACGATCGAGATCGACCCGTAGTGCCCAGCCACCGCCGCCGCGTCGACGGCACTGAGCCCGGAGATGGCCCGCAACAGCGCGTAGGCGATGACCGGCAATCCGAACGACAGGACGACCCCCGCGGCGATGCCGGCCAGCAGCGTGCCGTCCGCGCCGTGCCTGGCGATCTCGGCGCCGCCCTTGAAGCCGATCGCCATCATCAGGTAGAGCGCCAGCAGCTTCGCCGCCGCCTCCGGGACCGTGAGGTCCGACTTCGCCAGCGCGGCTGCGAGCCCCAGCCCGAAGAAGAGCACCATCGGCGACAGGAGATTGTCGAGCGCAAGGGCGAAGATTGACACGGGACGGCCTCCGATGCTGCAGCGCGGCAAAACGCTGCGCAACCGTTAGAGGCTCGTCGTCATTGCGGGAAATTGATAGCGCAAAGGAATTTCATTGCGTTTGGCAATGATGCCCCTTTAGTTCGGTCCGATCGGGTGGATCGGCCCGGCGCGTCACGCGTCGCCGGGCACGTTCTCCGGCCGTGGCGTCTGCCGCCGCGTGAACTGGTAGAGCTTCGGACCCACCACGGCTGCGCCGGCGAGGAAGAGAAGCGCCGCGGCAAGCGGCTGGGTGATGAACACCGACGCGTCGCCGTTGGAGATCGTCATGGCGCGGCGCAGCTCCTGCTCGGCCAGCGGCCCGAGGATCATGCCGATCACCACCGGCGCGGTCGGGAAGTCGAAACGGCGCATGAGGAAGCCGATCGCGCCGATGACGTAGAGCAGCACGAGATCGACCGGCGAGTTCGAGATGCCGTAGGTGCCGATGGTCGCGAAGACGAGGATGCCCGCGTAGAGCAGCGGCGGCGGGATCTTCAGGATGCGCACCCACAGGCCGACCAGCGGCAGGTTCAGCACCAGCAGCATCACGTTGCCGATGAACAGGCTGGCGATGAGGCCCCACACGAGCTGCGGCTGGCTCTGCAGCAGCATCGGGCCCGGGTTGATGCCGTAGCTCTGGAACGCCGAGAGCATGATGGCGGCCGTGGCCGAGGTCGGCAGGCCGAGCGTCAGCATCGGCACCAGCACGCCGGCCGCCGAGGCGTTGTTGGCCGCTTCCGGCCCTGCGACGCCCTCGATGGCGCCCGTCGTGCCGAATTCCTCCGGCCGCTTCGAGAGCTTCTTTTCCATCCAGTAGGACAGGAAGGTCGGCACCTCCGCCCCGCCCGCCGGCATGGCGCCGATGGGGAAGCCGATCGCGGTGCCGCGCAGCCACGGTTTCCATGAGCGCGACCACTCCTCGCGCGTCATGTAGAGCGAGCCCTTGAGCGGGATGATCTCGTCCTTGCCCGCATAGCGGCGCGCGGCGACGTAGAAGGTCTCGCCCACGGCGAACAGGCCCACGGCGACGATGATGACGTTCACGCCGTCAAGCAGTTCGAGTTGCCCGAAGGTGAAGCGCGCCTGCCCGGTCTGCAGGTCGATGCCGATCAGGCCGAGGAAGATGCCGAAGAACAGGCTGGTGAGCCCGCGCACGGCCGAGGAACCCAGCACCGCCGAGACGGTGACGAACGCCAGCACCATGAGCGCGAAATACTCGGCCGGTCCGAACTTCAGCGCGAAGTCGACCACCACCGGCGCGAGGAAGGTGATGCCCAGCGTCCCGATCGTGCCGGCGACGAAGGAGCCGATGGCGGCCGTCGACAGCGCCGCGCCGCCGCGGCCCGAGCGGGCCATCTTGTTGCCCTCGAGGGCGGTGACGATGGTCGCGCTCTCGCCGGGCGTGTTGAGCAGGATGGAGGTGGTCGAGCCGCCGTACATCGCGCCGTAGTAGATGCCGGCGAACAGGATGAAGGCGGCGGTCGGGTCGACCTTGAAGGTGATGGGCAGCAGCAGGGCGATGGTCAGCGCCGGGCCGAGGCCGGGCAGCACGCCGATGGCGGTCCCGAGCGTGGTGCCGAGAAGGCACCAGAGCAGGTTCTGCGGCGTGAGCGCGACGGCGAATCCGCCCGCGAGCGACGAGAGGGCTTCCATCGGTCAGGCTCCCAGCAGGTTTTCGAACCAGCCGCCGCCGATGTTGACGCCCAGCGCCTTGGCGAAGCCGAAGAAGGAGACGAGCGCGAAGACGAAGCCGATGGCCGCGTCACGCAGCGGGTTGCGGCTGCCGAAGGCCCAGGCCACGAGCACGAAAAGGATCGTCGAGGAGAGCGTGAACCCGATCGTCCCGATCAGCCCGACATTGAGGACGAGCCCCGCCACGACGAAGGCGATGGGGCCCCAGTCGACCGGCACCTCCTTCTCGTCCGCCGGCTGCCAGCCGCCGCGCACCGAAAAGCCGATCAGGAAGACCGCCAGGAAAAACAGGCCGATCGCCGTCATGTAGGGAAAGATCGTCGGACCGACCTTCGCGTACATGGGCGAGACCGGCATCGTCGCCGTCTGCCACCAGACGAGTCCCGCAAAGAGCATGAGCCCGATGCCGATGAAGAGTTCGGGCCAGGCGAGGGACGGGCGGGACTGGTCTGCCATGGCCGGATTCCGGATCGTCGAAGTGCGGGACGGTGAAGCGCGGGACGCAGGATCGAAGACGCCGCGCCGTCCGATGGGCGTGAAGCCGGACGCGTCCTGCGTCGGCCTGGACGCGGCATGGATCCATGGCGTCGTGCGCCGGAGGCTCCGGGCGCGGCCGGCGTCCGCGTGGGTCGTTCGAAGAGGTCGGGGCGGCCCGGGGGCCGCCCCGTCGTCGTCGATCAGGCGAGGCCGAGATCCTTGAGGATGCCCTCGATGCGCGCCGTCTCGCTCTCGACGAACTTGCCGTAGGCGTCGCCGAAGAGCGGGATCGAGGTCCAGTCGCGCTTCTTGCACTCCTCCTGCCAGGCCGCGCTCGCCGCGAGCTTCTCGGCCAGCGCCACCATCGCCTTGCGCTGGTCGTCGGTCACGCCGGGAGGAGCGAAGACACCGCGCCAGTTGAACAGCTCGACGTCGATGCCCTGCTCCTTGAGCGTCGGGGTATCGATGCCGGGCTGCCGCTTGTCGGCGGAGATGCCGATGGCGCGCAGCTTGCCGGCCTTGATCTGCTCGGCGAACTCACCGTAGCCGGAGATGCCGGCCGCCACGTGGCCGCCCAGCAGCGCGGCCTGGGCCGGACCGCCGCCCGCGAACGCGACGTAGCTGAGCTTGTTCGGCTGCACGCCCGCTGCCTGGCCGAGGAGGCCGAGCAGGATGTGGTCGGAGCCGCCGGCGGAGCCGCCGGCCACCGGCACCTTGCCGGGATCGGCCTTGAGCGCCGCGACGAGATCCTTGGCATCCTTGAAGGGCGAGCTGGCCGGCACGACGACGGCAAGGAACTCGCCCGTCAGGCGTGCGATCGGCACGGTCTGCGTCAGCTTGACCGGGGCCTTGTTGGCGATGATGGCGCCCACCATCACCATGCCGCCGACCATCAGGGCGTTCGGGCGGCCGCGCCACTGGTTGAGGAACTGCGGCAGTCCCACGACGCCGCCGGCGCCGGGCACGTTCGTGACCTGGGCCGTGCCGATCAGCTTGTCGGCGCGCAGGACCTGCTCGATGGCGCGGGCCGTCTGGTCCCAGCCGCCGCCGGGCGCGGCCGGCACGAAGAGCTGGAGCTGGTCGATGGCTTGGGCGGCCGCGGGGCCGGTGCCGAAGGCGAACGCGGCGGTGCCCGCGAGCGACAGGTTCACGAAGTCACGTCTTGTCAGCATGAAAATTCATCCTCCACCAAATCCCCCCGATCCGGACGAACCGGGCGGCGTTTCGCCCTTCTCGGGGACGTTGCCGAATGGCCGGCATCATGGAGATGCGCCGAAACAATGTCAAAGTGCCCCTGTTCGGGGTACAAACCGGACCTGCGCCGCGCCGCGGCGTGTATTCCTCGCTTTTCGGACCAGCGCCCATGACCGACACGCCACTCGCCCGCCTCGCCGCCTTGGGGCTCGCCCTTCCCACCATGCCAAGCCCCGTGGCGAACTACGTGCCTTTCGTCATCGAGGGCAACCTGTTGTTCCTGTCCGGCCAGGGACCGCGCCGGGCCGAGGGCGGCTACTTCACCGGCAAGGTCGGCCGCGACGTCACCGTCGAAGAGGCCTACGAGCATGCCCGCGCGACCGGGCTCCAGCTCATCTCCGTCATGCATGCCGCTCTCGGCGACCTCTCGCGCGTGCGCCGCGTCGTCAAGGTTCTGGGCATGGTCAACGGCGTGCCGGACTTCGCCGACCAGCCCAAGGTCATCAACGGCTGCTCGGACCTCTTCGTCGCGGTCTTCGGCGACAAGGGCCGCCACGCCCGCTCGGCGGTCGGCATGGGGTCG
>JAIYAB010000057.1 GCA_027489275.1 Hyphomicrobiales bacterium | reverse complement strand
CGCGGCATGGTGACCGGGGAGGTCGTCCTCGTGCCGCTGGCCAATCCCGTGGGCCTCGCGCAGCGCGTCCTCGGGAGCGCCATCGGCCGCTTCGACCTGGCCGACGGCGGCAATTTCAACCGGGGATTTCCCGCGCTCGCCGACGAGGCTGCCCGGTTCCTGAAGGGGCGCCTCGGCCGTGACGCCGACGCCAACGTCGCCGCTGTCCGCGCCGCGCTCGTCGAGGCGGTGTCGCGGCGGGACGCGGTTACTCCGGCGGACGACCTGAAGCGCACTCTCCTGAGCCTCGCCCTGCCGGCCGACATGGTCATCGACGTGCACTGCGACAGCGAGGCCGTCGTCCATCTCTACACGATGCCGGATTCCGTCGCCGCCTTCGCCCCGCTCGCCGCGCTCGCCGGCGCGCAGGCGGTCCTGACGGCGGATGAGTCCGGCGACGATCCGTTCGACGAGGCCTGCAGCGCCCCCTGGCACCGTCTTGCCGCCCGCTTCGACGGCGTGCCGCTGCCCGTGTCCTGCGACGCCTGCACCCTGGAGCTGCGCGGCGAGCGCGACGTCTCGGACGACCTCGCCGTCGCAGACGCGGCCGCGCTGCTCGATGCGCTCGTCTTGCGGGGCGCCGTCACCGGCCCCCGTCCGGTCGTTCCGGCCGCAGCCTGCAGACCCACGCCGCTGGCGGGCTCCGAGCCTGTCGTCGCCCCGCACGCCGGGATCGTCGTCTTCCGCCGGCAGCCGGGAGACGTCGTGTCGCCGGGTGACGTGATCGCCGATCTGGTCGACCCGGTCGACGGAGCCCGCACACCGCTGGCCAGCCGCACCGCCGGCGTCCTCTACGCCCGCGCGTCGGCGCGCTTCGCTCATCCCGGTCGCCGTCTCGCCAAGATCGCCGGCGCCGAGCCGCGGCGCTCCGGCAAGCTCCTGAGCCCCTGACATGCCCGCCATCGCCATCCCCCGCGCCGCCGCCTCCAACGAAACGGCCCCCGCCATGACCCCGATGCTCGTCGCCGACGGTATCTTCAAGCGCTTCGGCTCCGTCGAGGTGCTGAAGGGGATCTCGCTGTCTGCGGCGAGCGGCGACGTGATCTCGATGATCGGCTCGTCGGGCTCCGGCAAGAGCACGTTCCTGCGCTGCCTCAACCTCCTCGAACGTCCCAACGCCGGCACGATCGCGCTGAAGGGCGAGCAGCTGGCGCTGGTGCCTGACCGCGCCGGCGCGCTCACGGCGGCCGACCCGCGGCAGCTCCAGCGCATGCGCAGCCGCATCGCCATGGTCTTCCAGCAGTTCAACCTCTGGGCCCACATGACCGCCATCGAGAACGTGGTGGAGGCCCCTGTCCGTGTCCTGGGGCTGTCGAGGGGCGAGGCGCGCGATCGCGGCGACCATTATTTGCAGCGCGTGGGCGTCATCCACCGGCGCGACAGCTATCCCGCCCACCTGTCCGGCGGCGAGCAGCAGCGCGTCGCCATCGCCCGCGCGCTGGCCATGGAGCCGGACGTCATGCTGTTCGACGAGCCCACCTCCGCGCTCGGTCCCGAACTCGTGGGCGAGGTGCTGCGCGTCATGCGGACGCTCGCCGAGGAGGGCCGCACCATGATCGTGGTCACGCACGAGATGAGCTTCGCCCGCGAGGTGGGCAACAAGGTCGTCTTCCTCCACCGGGGTGTCATCGAGGAGCAGGGCGATCCGCGCGAGGTCCTGAGCCATCCCCGCAGCGAGCGCCTGCAAGGCTTCCTCGCCGGCAGCCTGAAATAGCGCCGGGCCCGTCGCAACGCCGGGAGCGCCCGCGCGCCCATCGGCGGCGGGCGGTTCGGGCGTCGGGACACGCGGGCGGCGGTCCGGTCTCGGGGGCAGTGCGTGGGGCAGGGGTGGACCGCCTCCCGCGCCGGCCTTGCTCGCGGATCGAGGCGTCGGCCCCGATCCGCGGCTCGGTCTGTGTTCCGGTCCGGCCGCCGCGCGGCGGCCGTCGGTCAGGGTGGCGTCAGGGCGTCGTCACAACCCGTCTTTCGCCGCGGAAGAAGGCGAGGGCCCGCGCCTTCCGCTCCGGCCCCGCACCGGTCGATCCGGTTTCGCACGGTGGGCGAGGCGGTTGAAACATGCGTTCATGCGCATGTGTTGTCAAGTAATTATTCCTATCATGCCCCTGCGCATCGACCTTCCCCGCAGGCGTGCGCCCTCACTGGCCGGTGTCGGCGACCAGTCCCGCCGCCGCGATCCCGGCGAGCGCCGCCTTCTCGTCGTTGTCGGAGGTGTCGCCGGAGATGCCGACCGCGCCGAGCAGCGCGCCGTCGGCGTCGCGAACGAGAACGCCCCCGGGCACCGGGACGAGCGGTCCCTCCACGATCTCCATCAGCGCGCCGACGAAGTGCGGTCGGTCGACCGCCATGCGGTGCAGCGTGCGCGACCCGACGCCGATGGCGACGGCGCCGAAGGCCTTGCCGCGCGCGATGTTGTCGCGCTTGAGGCTCGTGCCGTCCTCGTTCGACAGGGCCTTGAGGGCGCCGCGCGCGTCGATCACCGCGACACAGAGCTTCTGCATGCCGGCGGCGCGGGCGTGGTCGAGGGCGGCGGCGGCGATGGTCTGGGCCTGGGCGAGCGTCAGGTCGGGCATGGGCGGGTTCCCCGTCGAAGCAAGAGCGATCGGCGCAGTATAGGCCAACGCCGGGCCGGCGGCTTCAACGCGACGGACGAAGTCCTTCTCCGCGGGGTGGACAAGCGGGTTGTCCCGGCAGGCTGTCGCGCGCCGGGTTTCCGGCTAGATTGCGGCCCATGACGATCGCTTCGACGACTGCTTCGCCCTCCGCCGCCGCGCGCGCCCTGAGCCGCATGGAGATCCTGCGCGCCATCACCGACGTGCCGGGCCAGATCCATCGCCTCTTCCTCTCGCCGGCGCATCGACGCGCGGTCGATGCCACCGCCGCCATGATGCGCGAGGCGGGATGCGACAGTGTCCATGTCGATGCGCTGGGCACCGTCGTCGGCCGCTACGATGGGACTGCGCCGTCCGCGCCGGCCCTGCTCGTCGGCTCGCACATCGACAGCGTGAAGGACGCCGGGGCCTATGACGGGACGCTCGGCGTCGTCGCCGCCATGGCCGTCGTCGAGGCGCTGCGCGAGCGCGGAGAGCGGCTGCCCTTCGCGGTCGAGATCCTCGCCTTCGGCGACGAGGAGAACGTCCGGTTTCCCACGAGCCTCTCCTCGTCCCGCGCGCTCGCCGGCACGTTCGACCCCGACTATCTCGACCGCCGCGACGAGGAGGGCGTCAGCTACCGGGATGCGCTCGCCGCGTTCGGCGGCGATCCGGACGGCGTCCCGGCGCTCGCCCGGCGGCGGGAGGACGTCATCGGCTATCTCGAGGTCCATATCGAGCAGGGCCCTGTGCTGGAGGCCGAGGGCCTTCCCGTCGGGATCGTCACCGCGATCAACGGGGCCAGCCGCCGCCGGGTCATCGTGACCGGCGAGGCGGGCCATGCCGGCACCGTGCCCATGGGCATGCGTCGCGATGCCCTCGCCGCCGCGGCGGAGATGGTGCTCGCCGTCGAGCGGATCGGCCGCACCGCGGAAACGACCGTCGCCACCGTCGGCCGGTTGGCGGCGGAGCCGGGCGCGATCAACGTCGTTCCGGGCCGGGTCGTGTTCACGATCGATGCGCGCGGGCCCGACGACGCCGTTCGCGTCGGCATGGTCGAGGCGATCGAGGCCGAGCTGCGGGCCATGGCGCAGCGGCGCGGCGTCGGCATCTCCATCGAGAATTTCTACGAGGAGAAGGCCTGCCCCTGTGCGCCGGAAGCGATGGAGGCGCTCGCCGGCGCGGTCTCGCGCCGGCAGTTGCCGGTCCGGATGCTGCCGTCGGGAGCGGGCCACGATGCCATGGCGATGGCGCCGCTGTGCCCCATCGGCATGCTTTTCGTCCGCTGCAAGGGCGGCATCAGCCACAACCCCGCCGAGGACGCGACGGCCGACGACATCGCCGTCGCCATCGCAATCCTCGTCGATGCCGTCCGCAACTACCGCCCGTCCTGATCAGGCCGCGACGGCCTGCTTGCGGCGGGCCGGACGCAGTGTCGCCCACGCGGGCCTGACGAAGAGGATGTCCAGCGGCGTGCCGCTGACCATCCGCTGCAGCAGCAGCGGTGCGATGATGGCGCCGAGCGTCACCAGCGCGGAGACGAGGCCCACGTCGGCGACGATGCCCGTCTTCAGCAGCAGCCAGCGCAGGGCCGCCATCGGCAGGAAGAAGGCCAGGTAGATAGCCAGCGAGTTGTGGCCGCAACCGGCCACCACCCGCGCCACGCCGAAGCGGGCGAGGAGCGCCGAGAGCGCGACGATCGCCAGCGCGCCGGCGAGGCCGAGCGCCAGGCTTGCCACCGGAAGGTCCGACACGGACGCGAACGGTGCGATGGGCGACGCCGTCGCGACCGCCCAGCCGTTCGCAAGAGCCCACAGCGCGAGGCCTGCAGCGGCCAGCGCGGGCCGTCGCATCGTCGCATCGGCAAGCTGGAAGATGTGGGCCGCGAACAGGTAGCCGATCAGGAAGTAGACCCACCGGCCGGCGAATTCGTCGACGACCGTCCAGCCGGTGTGGATCGGCGCGATCTCCAGCGCCGCGGCGACGCCCAGCAGCACCGGCGCGGAGATGCCGCGCAGCGCCTTGGTGACCACGAAGAACACCGGCAGGAGGTAGATGAACCACAGCGTGCCGAACGGCTCGATCAGGGCCATGGCGAAGGGCATCAACGCCGCCGCGTCGCCGTGCAGCAGGGCGGCCGGCGCCTTGAAGGCGAACTGGATGCCGACCCACAGCAGGTAGAACCAGGCGAAGTGGACGACCTTGCGGTCGATGTAGGTGCTCCAGTCCCGGTCGATCACCTTGGCGAGGAACAGGCCGGAGATGAGGAAGAAGTCCGGCATCCGGAATGGCCTGGCAAAGGCCACCACCTCGTGCAGCAGGCCCGTGCCGTGCATCGCCTCGCCGACGCCGAGCGTCGAGTGCATCATCACCACGAGGATGATGCACAGGCCCTTGGCGTAATCGACCCACAGGGTCCGCTCCTGCGTCACCCGTGCCTGGCCGGCCATCGTCCTGATCCTGTCGAACTGCGTGCTCATCGTTCCGATCCGTGCCGCTTTGGAGCGCCCCGCGCCCCGCTTCGTCCCGTTCCGGCACGGTTGGCGCTCCTGGAGCGCGTCGGGCCGGCGTCTCGGAAATACCACCGCAAGTTGCAGGCCACGGCCCATGCGGGAAGCGATGCCCGCGTCGTAGGTTCACGGACCGTAAAGGACCGGATGGCGGGCCTCGACCTGCGCGTGCATGGCTGTCCGGCAATGGAGGATCGCATGACCCGCTCGCGCCCGCCCGGTTCCCCCTCGCGTCCCGGCTTCGGGCGAAAGGCCCGTGGGCCGGCAGACATCGTCCTGATCGACGCGCGGGAGCCCGACCTCGAGCAGCGCATCAGCCAGAACATGTTCCGGGGCGTGGCTTTCGCGATCAACTACGAGCATGTCCCGGTCGATATCCGGGATCGGCTCCAGGACGAGCACGTGTCGCTGATGAAGTCGATCCAGTCCCTCGCCCGCGAGCGGCACCGCTCCACGCTGCAATAGCCCGTCCCGCTCGGCCGACCTTGCCTAGGCCAGCCGCGACAGCGAGAAGGCGGCCACGTCCTTCAGCAGGCGGATGAACGCCTCCGCCTGGAACTGCGCCGTCAGGCGGCCCTTCTCGGCCGTTCCCTTCGAGGCGTCCCCGGCCGTGCCGTCAGGATGGATGTCCTGCGCGATCCAGCCGAAGGCGTTGACCCCTGTCGGGCGGAGGATCGAGAACGTCTTCGCAATCTCGATGGTGGAGGGCACGAAGTCGATCGCCTTGTCCATCCGCACGAGATCTGGCCGGAAGTGGAGCATCAGCGATGTTTCCATGTCGCCGCCATGGATGCCGACGACCTCCTCCTCGGGCGTGTACATCCCGGCAGGCTTGCCGAGCCGGCTCCAGGCGGAGTGGACGGCGAGCATCTGGCAGCGGATGCGCAGTTCGCGCGCGACGACCTCGAGCAGCGCCGCGTTGCCGCCGTGCGAGTTCACCATCACGAGCTTGCGCAGTCCGGCCCGGGCGACGCTCTCGCCGATCTCCGTCCAGACGGCCGCCGCGGTCGATGCCGTGAGGGTGAGGGTGCCCGGCGAGCGCAGATGCTCGTTCGACTTGCCCACCGCCTGCGTCGGCAGGACGAGGACATGCAGGTCGTCCGGCAGGCGCTTCAGCATCTCGCCGACCATGCCGTCCGCGATGGCCGTGTCCGTGCACACAGGCAGATGCGGCCCATGCTGCTCGATGGCGGCGATCGGCAGCACAGCGATGGTGCGCTCGGGGTCGAGCCCCTCGAAGTCCTTCGTCGTCAGCTCGCCCCAGTAGCGATGCGGCATCGTCATCTCCCTCCCGTCGTCTTGCGGCTCGGCATTTCGCCGTCGGCCGGGCGGACCCGTCGCTCCGGTCAGAACCGGGCCATCGCCGTTCTCACCTTCGCCTTGAAGGCGTCGCGCTGGTCCGCCGTGGCCACGTTCATGTGGTAAAGCGCATGGTAGTCGACGGTGGCGCGGGGGCCGACATACCAGCGCAGGTAGCGCTTCACCATCTTGCGCGGCGGGTCGGCCATGGCGATGGCGCGCCAGCGAGGGCGGCCATAGGTCGAGATGCCCGCCACCTTGCGGATGTGCCCGAGCAGCGGCTTCACATGCGCGGGATCGGAGATGTCGAAGCCGACGCCCGGCATGAACAGCCGGTCGAAATAGCCCTTCAGCATGGCCGGGAAGCCGAAGCACCATGTCGGGAACTGGACGACGAACCCCTCGGCCCGCATCAGCCGGTCGACGTGTTGTTCAAGGCCGGCCTTGTTGATCGCCGTATCGTGGTAGTTGCGGCGGCCCTCCTCCGACAGGATGGGATCGAACCCCTCGGCGTAGAGGTCGAGAAGGTCGACCTCGTGACCCGCCTCCGCCAGCCCCGCCAGCGCCTCGGCGCGCAGGCCGGCGTGGAAGCTCTCGGGCAGGGGATGGCAGTAGACGTACAGGACGCGCATGGGAGCCTGCGATCAGGGGATGAAACGTCGTTGCGGGGAGCGGCCTCGGAGAGCGGGCGCGTCCCTCACCCTCTGGCCACGAAGGTCCGCATCTTGCCCGGGTTGAGCAGGCCGTGCGGATCGACCTCGTGCTTGAAGCCGAGCTGGTCGGCGTCAGCGCGCTTGTGGCGGCTGCCGTCCTCCAGGGTCACCACGTGCGGGTTGGCGATGAACACGCCGTTCTCCTCGTGCAGGCGGATGATCTCGTTGAGCCGCTCGGGTGTCGTGTAGCGCACGATCGGCAGCGCGCTGCACGTGACCCTGCCGCCGAAGCGGATGAACTCGAGGTGCGGCAGCACCTCGTCCGGGAACATCTCGGCCATCTGCCGCACGGAGGCGGCGAGCCGGTCGTGCGGATAGAGGCACTGGAGATAGGTGATGCTGCGGTCCGTCTTCAGCCACTGCAGGGTGGTGTGGTTCCAGGTGTACTCGTAGAGCGGGACCTTGCCGGGGCTCTCGTCCGTGGGCGCCTCGTAGGTCACTGTGCCGCGCGATCCGAGAATGGCCTTGAACACCTCCAGCGAGGGCTCGGCGATCATCGCCACCAGAAGGCTCTTGCCGGGCGGGCAAAAGCTCTTCAGCGCGCCGAAATAGTCCGGGATCGGCCAGGTGATCGGCGATAGCAGCTTCTTGATCAGCCCGTCGGCGAGCGCCGCCTCGTGGCCCACCTGCACGGCGTCGTGGAAGTCGTCGAAGGCGATGACCACGTCGATCCACGGCCAGGCGGGGGCGAGCGGCATTTCCAGCGCGGTGATGATGCCGGTCGTGCCGTAGGCGCGGTTGACCTTCTGCGCGGCATCGGCGCGCAGCTCGATCACGCGGGGCGTCTCCTCCACCGTCACGACGCGGGCGGAGAGGATGTTGCCCGGCTCGCGCAGGCCGCCATACATCACCGAGCCGACGCCGCCCGACCCGCCGGCGACGAAGCCGCCGATGGTGGCTGTGCGCTTGGTGGAGGGATGCAGGCGCAGCTCCCAGCCGTTCGGGCGGGTCAGCGCGTCGAGATCGTGCATCTTCGCGCCGGCGCCCACGCGCACGACGCCGGGCATCTGCCACTCGAGGCCGTCGAGCGCGGTGATGTCGAGGAGGACGCCGCCCTCCAGCGGGACGGCCTGTCCGTAATTGCCCGTGCCGCCGCCTCGCACCGTGAGCGGCACGCGCCGCCGCGCGCAAGCCGCCGCCACGGCGATCACGTCCGCCTCGTCGCGCGGCGCGACGATGACGTCGGCGGACTTGTCCTTGAGCTGCTCGTTGAGGATCGGGCTGTACCAGAAAAAGTCGCGCGAGCGCCGGCGCACCACCTGCGGTTCGGTGACCACCGGCACGTCGCCGATGTCCGCCAGCACGGCATCGATGGCGGAGGCGGGGGCGTCGATCGTCCGGGCGAGCGGAGGCGTCATGGGAACCTCGTGTCTGGTTTCTTACGTGGCAGCAAGAAGCATACCCGGCGAGGCCGCCGTCGCGGCCGACTCATGACGGTGGACTATTGCACAATCGCCGTGCAATTGCCCCTTCCTGTGGCATAGTTTGCCCCTGCGTCCGGCGTTGCGCGCGCGGGTGCGGCTCGTCGTTGGGCGGCATGGCCGTTGCACATCCGGCGGGCGAAGCCGGCAGCAGCCGGGACCATCACGGGAGCCCCCTATGAGTGACCAGCGCGAACCCAAGAGCATGAAGTACCGCATCGACCGGCGCGTCGCGCTCGGCCTCCTCGGCGGCGCCGGCGCCTCCGCCTTGATCCCGATGACGGGCTCGCGGGTCAATGCCCAGACGCTCGACAAGGTCAGCTACCAGACCAACTGGCGCGCGCAGGCCGAGCATGGCGGCTTCTACCTGGCGGTCGCAAACGGCATCTACAAGAAGTACGGCATCGACGCCGACATCCGCATGGGCGGCCCGCAGCAGAACCCGTCGCAGCTCCTGCTCGGCGGCCGGGTGGACATGATCATGTCCAACAGCTTCGAGGCCATCAATTACGCCCGCGAGAACCTGCCCTTCCTGTGCATCGCCGCGATCTTCCAGAAGGATCCGCAGGTCATCATCTCGCACCCGGACGTGGGGCATAACAGCTTCCCGGACCTGAAGGGCAAGCCGATCCTCGTGGGCGCCGGCGGGCGCACGAGCTTCTGGCCGTTCCTGAAGGCGCGGTTCGGGTTCACCGACGAGCAGGTCCGCCCGTACACCTTCAACATGGCGCCATTCCTGGCCGACAAGCAGGTGTCGCAGCAGGGCTTCCTGTCGTCCGAGCCCTACGCCATCATGAAGGCGGGCGTGAACCCGGTCGTGCACCTCATCGCCGACGCCGGCTTCGACAACTACCAGACGACGATCAACATCTCCCGCAAGATGGTCGACGAGAAGAAGGACCTCGTGCAGCGCTTCATCACGGCGTCGCTGGAGGGCTGGGCGGAATACATGAAGGGCGGTCCGGGCATCGCGGCGGCGAACGCCCTGATCAAGAAGGACAACCCGGACATGGACGACGAGAAGATGGCCTACGCGCTCAAGGTCATGAACGAGCGCGGGATCGTCAACTCGGGCGACGCGCTGACGCTCGGCGTCGGCGCCATGACCGCCGAGCGCTGGAAGCGCTTCTACGAGACGATGGCCGGCACGGGCGTGTTCCCCACCGGGCTCGACATCACCAAGGCCTACAGCCTGGAATTCGTGAACAAGGGCGTCGGCAAGGCCTGATCGTGCCGGTCCCGATGACTGCATCCCCCGTATCCTTGAGCCAGGGGCGTCAACCGCCCTTGGTCGCCGTCCGGCGCGTGTCCAAGCAGTTCGCCAACGGCACGTTGGCCGTGCGCGACGTCGACCTCGACCTCGCCGCCGGCGAGTTCGTCAGCCTGCTGGGCCCGTCCGGGTGCGGCAAGTCCACGCTCCTGCGCATGGTCGCCGGCCTCGGCGAGCCGAGCGCAGGCTCCATCGACTGGCCCACCGCTCCGCACGACGCCAGCGGCAGGCCGAGCCGCGACCTCGGCTTCGTGTTCCAGGACCCGACGCTGATGCCGTGGGCGACGGCGCTCGGCAACGTCACCATGCCGCTGGTGCTCAAGCACGTGAACAAGGGCGAGGCCAACGCGCGGGCGGCGGAGATGCTGGCGCTCGTCGGCCTCAGGGGCTTCGAGAAGGCGTATCCGCGGGAGCTCTCCGGCGGCATGAAGATGCGCGTGTCGATCGCCCGCGCGCTCGTCACCCATCCGCGCATCCTGCTGATGGACGAGCCTTTCGCCGCGCTCGACGAGATCACCCGCCACAAGCTCAACGACGACCTGCTGCGCCTGTGGGAGGACCAGAAGTTCACCGCCGTGTTCGTCACGCACTCGGTGTTCGAGAGCGTCTATCTCTCGCAGCGGATCGTGGTGATGGCGGCGCGCTCCGGCCGCGTCATGGCCGACCTCACCGTCGATGCGCCGTACCCCCGCGACGACCTGTTCCGCACCTCGGCGGAGTACGCGCACCTCTGTCGCGTGGCGTCCGAGACCCTGAAGAAGGCGATCGCGCAGTGAGCCCGTTCCGCCCCGCCCCGACGGGCGCCTTCCCCTCATGGCCGGCCCGTGCCGGACGCGCGGTGGCCTGATGACCGACAGCACGCTTCCCGCCTCCAACGTCCCGCATGACGGCACCGACGCCGAGGCACGGCCCGTCTTCGCAACCGAGCGCAAGATCCTCGGCATCGGCGTGTCGGCGTGGCCGGGAATCCTGGCGCCCATCGCCACCGGCATCATCGCGCTGGCCGCGTGGGAGATGATCGTCCGGATCAACAACGTCCCGACCTACATCCTGCCGGGGCCGCTGCTGATAGCCCAGACGCTCGTCACGGACTGGGGCACCCTGTCCGGCGCGCTGTGGATCACGCTGCGGATCACCTTCGCCGCGCTGATTGCCGCCGTTACGATCGGCGTGGCTCTGGCGGTGGTGTTCACGCAGTCGAAGTGGCTGGAGAAATCGCTGTTTCCATACGCGGTGGTGCTGCAGGTCACGCCGGTGGTCTCCATCGCGCCGCTGATCATCATCTGGGTGGGCGACATCAACCTGTCGCTGCTGATCTGCGCGTGGATCGTCGCCTTCTTCCCGATCTTGTCGAACACCATCCTCGGTCTGAACTCGGCCGACCACAACCTCGTCAACCTGTTCCAGCTCTACGGCGCGACGCGCTGGCAGACCATGCGCTACCTGAAGCTGCCGGCGGCGCTGCCTTACTTCCTCGGCGGGCTGAAGATCTCCGGCGGCCTCGCGCTGATCGGCGCGGTGGTGGCGGAGTTCGTCGCCGGCTCGGGGGGCAACGCGTCCGGCCTCGCCTACCGCATCCTGGAGGCGAGCTACCAGCTGAAGATCCCGCGCATGTTCGCCGCGCTGGTGATGATCTCGGCCTCGGGCATCGCGATCTTCCTCGTCACGAGCTACGTCGCCCACCTGCTCCTGCGCCGCTGGCACGAGAGCGCCGTCAAGCGGGAGAACTGACCGATGGGCCACGGCTTCGCCACGGCGCCGCACGCGCCGGCGTTCCGGCTCGCCAACGCGACGCTGCCCGCGGCCCTCGCCGACGCGGCCGGATTGCCGGCGGCCGGCGACGACACGGTGCGGGCCGACATCCTGGTCGGCGGCGGCCGCATCGAGGCCGTGCTGCCGCCCGGCGCGGGCGACGCCGCGCTGCCCGTGCTCGACCTCGACCGGGGGATGGTCTGGCCCGGCTTCGTCGACGTGCACACCCATAGCGACAAGGGCCATAGCTGGCCGCGTCGGCCCAACCCGGACGGCACCTTCATGGGCGCGCTCACGGCGGTGACGGGCGACCGGGAGGCCAACTGGAGCGCCGCCGACGTCGCGGCCCGCATGGAGTTCTCGCTGCGCTGCGCCCATGCGCACGGGACCGTCGCGCTGCGCACCCACGTCGACAGCCGCGTCGGCCAGACCGGGATCAGCTTCCCGGTGTTCGCGGAGATGCGCGACCGCTGGGCCGGCAAGGTCGCCCTGCAGGCGTCCCCCCTCTTCGCCATCGACCTCGCACTCGACGCCCGCCACATGGACGACGTGCTCGCCAACGTCGCCGAGTACGGGAGCGTGACGCTGGGCGCGGTCACCTACGCCTGCCCGCAGCTGGGCGAGGGGCTCGAAACGCTGTTCCGGATCGCCGGGGCCAAGGGCTGGAACCTCGACTTCCACGTCGACGAGACCCTCGATCCGGCCGCCGCGTCGCTGCGCCTGATCGCTGAGACGGCGATCGCCCACCGGTTCGAAGGGTCGATCCTCGTCGGGCATTGCTGCTCGCTCTCCGCGCAGCCCGACGACGAGGCGGCGCGGACGATGGACCTCGTGGCGCAGGCCGGCATCGCCGTCGTCTCGCTTCCCATGTGCAACATGTACCTGCAAAGCCGCGCCGCCGGCGTGACGCCGCGCCGCCGCGGCGTCACGCTGCTTCATGAGATGAAGGCGCGCGGCGTCAGCGTGATGGTCGCCTCCGACAACACGCGCGATCCCTTCTACGCCTATGGCGACCTCGACCTGCTGGAGGTCTACCGGGAGGCGACGCGCATCGCCCACTTCGACCACCCGGTCGGCGACTGGCCGACGGCCGTGACGGCCGCCCCGGCCGCCGTGATGGGGGTCGAGCACGGCCGCATCGCGGCCGGCCGCTCCGCCGACCTCGTCCTCTTCCGCGCCCGCACGTGGACCGAACTCCTGTCGCGGCCCCAGTTCGACCGCACGGTCCTTCGCCACGGCATTCCCATCGACACGACCGTGCCGGACTACCGGGAACTCGATCCGGTCCTCGGCCGCTGACGCGTCAGCGCGCGACGGCCTGGCCCGCGCGCTCGAGCGCGCCGGCGAGGTCCTGCCATTCGTGGCAGCGGCCGCACAGGCTTTCCAGCTTCCGCAGGTTGGCCAAGGCGCTCGCGACGTCGCCAGTCTCCAGATACCATTCGCCCTGGTACTCGAGGGCGGGCAGATAGTCGGACTTCACGGCCAGGGCGGCGTCGTAGAACTGCTTCGAGACCGGGTAGTTCTTGAGCTTTCGATGGACGAAACCGAGGTAGTTGAGCACCTCCGGCGCATCGACATACTGCACCTGGAGCCGTTCGAGGATGGCGAGAGCCTGTCGCCATTCCCCCGCAGCGATCAGGCGTTCGGCGTCCCGATAGCCGGGGTCCATCTCGAGGGCGGAGACCCACGGACCCACAGCCGGCGCGGGCGACGGGGCGCCCAGCATCAGCAGGGCCGCCAGCACCATCGCGGCATGTCCGGCAAATCGCGTCATGGGCTCACTCCTGCAACTGCACGGAAGTCTGGCATCTCTCCATGATGCCCATGTGGAGAGTCACATCGCCCCGATCCGGGACCCTACTCTTGCCAGAAATCGCTCGCGCGCGTCCCGCGTCACGCTGTCCATCTTGTGCAGGCCGAACCAGCGCGTGCGGCAGCGGGGGTGGACGAGGGGCTTGAACCCGGACAGCAGGATGCGGCGGCCGGGGGCGCCCATCACCATCCACCACCACCAGGGCGAGCCGAGCGTCGTCACCACTGCGATACTGCGGATGTTGGTCAGCACCCGGCCGATCGGCCCCTGGCCTTCCGGCAGCGTGAAGGTGGCGTGCGGGATCCACACCCGGTCGAGCCACCCCTTCAGCATGGCCGGCTGCGCGTACCACCATGTCGGGTAGACGAACACCAGCCCCTCGCACCAGCGCAGGTCGGCGAGGTGGTCGGCCACGGGCGCCTCGTTTTCGACCGGGGTATGGTAGCCGCGCCGCTCGGCGTCGCTCATCACCGGGTCGAACCCCGCCGCGTAGAGATCCGTCAGCCGGATGTCGTGGCCGCTCTTTTCCAGCGCCGCGAGCACCGTCTCGCGCAGCGCCGCCGAGAAGCTGTCGGGGCAGGGGTGGCAGTAGACGACGAGGACCTTCACGGGACGCTCCGCCGCGTCACGATCCCAGCCCCTTGAACAGGAAGGTCTTGCCCGAGCGGAAGTCGTAGTCCGGGTCTTCCCAGGCGATCATCTTGCCGGGGTTGAGCAGGCCCTGCGGGTCGGCCTCGCGCTTGAAGGCGAGCTGGACCTCGTCGGTCTGCTTCATGCCGCCCTCCTCCAGCGTGTAGCGGTGCGGATCGAAGATCGGCGCGCCCATCTCCTCGTGGATGCGCATGATCTCGTCCAGCCGCTCTTCCGTGGTGAAGCGCACCAGCGGCAGTCCGAAACAGGTGATCTTGCCGTCGAAGCGCACGAATTCGAGGTGCGCCGGCACCTCGTCCCCGAACCGGGCATGAATGTCCGTCACCAGCTTCACCTGGTTCGGGAAGGGATACAGCACCTGGAGATAGGTGATCGAGGGGTCGACCCGCAGCGCGCGCAGGGTCGTGTGGTTCCAGCCGAGTTCGAAGCCCGGCGGCAGGCCCTTGGCCTCCTCGGGCGAGAGGAGGTCCGTCCTCATCAGCACCTCGGCGCCCTTCCAGCGCCGCGTGAAGGCGATCATCGGCCCGACCGCGAAGTCGGCCATGGTGGCGATGGCGATGGCCTTGTCGCGCGGAATGAACTTGCGATGCCGTGGGAAGTAGTCGTGCGGGATCGGCGCGGCGATGACCGACAGGTTCTTCAGCAGCAGGCCGTCCTGCTCGCCGAGCGTGTTGGCATAGGCGGTGGCCTGCTCCAGCGTGTCGAACCCGACGATCACGTCCACCCACGAGAAGGCCGGCCCGAGCGGCATCTCCACCTCGGTGATGACGCCGTTTGTGCCGTAGGCGTGCGAGACCTTGTGCAGGTCCTCGCCCTCGATCTCGAGGATGCGCGGCGTCGCCTCCATCGTCGCCACGCGCAGGCGGATGATGTTGCCGAAGTCGCGCAGCCCGCCCCAGCGGATCGAGCCGACGCCGCCCGACCCGCCGGCGACGAAGCCGCCGATGGTCGCCGTGGCGTAGGTCGAGGGGTGCAGCCGCAGCTCCTGCTGCGAGTCGGGGCGCGTCACGTCGTCGATCCGGGCCATGACGGCGCCCGGCTCCGCCACGACGCGCTCGCGCCCGACGCTCTTCACCGCATCGAAGCCGGACAGGTCGAGCACGATCCCGCCGGACAGCGGCATCGCCTGGCCGTAGTTCCCGGTGCCGGCACCCCGGACCGTGACAGGCACCCGCTCGCGCGAGCAGATCCGCAGCGCCTCGACCACCTCGGCCTCCGAGCGGGGGCAGACGACGATGTCGCCGAACACCTTGTTCAGCTGGGCCTTGAGGACCGGGGAGTACCAGTAGAAGTCCCGGCTCTTCTGCTTCACGAGCGCCGGCTCGGTGATCGTGGGGATGTCGCCGAACAGGGCGGCGAAGGCGGTCCAGTCTCGGTCGGGTCGCGGTGCGGCGGTCATGGGCGGCCCCTCAGGCGCAGCAGCCGGGGCCGGCGTCGGCCTCGGCGTCGTGGAACAGTCGGTCGAGTTCCCGGTGGTCGGGCAGCGGGTCGGCGACGGGCCGGCCCGCGCGCAGGACGACCCGGTCGGACTGCGGCCGGGAGAGGAGTTCGGAGAAGTGGCGCGAGCGGAAGAGGATCAGGTCGGCCGTCCGCCCCTCGCCGATCCGGCCGTGCCGGTCGGCCACGCCCATCACCTCGGCCGGCGTGCCCGCGACGACCTTCGGCCAGTCGGCGAAGGGCCGGTCGAGGTGCAGGATGCGCGTCGCCTCGCGGTAGACCTCCACGAGGTCGTGGTCGCCGTAGCCGTAGAACGGATCGCGGCAGTTGTCGGAGGAGACCGAGACCGGCGTGCCTCGGGCCTTCATCTCGTGCAGCAGGGTCACCCCGCGCCAGCGCGGCGTCCGGCCGCCGGTGCGGTCCTGCAGGTACATGTTGCACATCGGCAGGCTGACGACGGACAGCCCGGCCTTCGCGACGACGTCGAGGGTGCGCAGGACCGTGTCGTCGTCCTGGCGGGCGAGCGAGCAGCAGTGTCCGACGTTCACGCTCCCCTCGAACCGCCGGCGGATCTTGGTCTCGGCGAT
>JAIYAB010000146.1 GCA_027489275.1 Hyphomicrobiales bacterium | reverse complement strand
GGCCTCGACGAGGATCCCGTAGGCCTTGCGCGGCGAGATGGAGCCGACGGCGATCAGGGTCGGCGCGGCCCCGCCCGAGCCGGTCGCCCGCGGCGCGGGATCGGTGCCCGGCTCGGCCACTGTGATGCGCCCGGCCGGCACGCCGTAATCGGAGGCGAGGATGCCGGCAGTGAGCGGGCTCGTCACCACGACCGCGACGGCGCGCGCCAGCGCGCTCGTCTCGCTCGCGGCCAGCGCGCGGCGCTGGCGGTCGTTCAGGCCGGTCTCCAGCGCGAGCGGGTGGTGCACGAGAGCGACGAAACGGCGGTCGATGTCCTTGAGGACGAGGTCTGTCAGCGCCCCGAAGGCCAGCCCGTCGACCATGACGACGGCGTCGCGCGGCGTCTGCTTGAGCAGGTAGCCGGCTTCCCCCAGTTCCGGCACGGAGGCGAACGGGAAGCCGCCCGGCAACGCCAGATGCTGCGCGCTTACGCCCGCGGCCGGCAGCTCCGCGAGGAGCCGCCGGTCGTAGGCGTAGCCGCCGGTGGGCGTGTCGATGTCGCCGGGAATCGCGAAGACGACGTCAGGCAACGACCGGCCCCTCGTACCACGCCCGGGCGACGTGGGATTCGTGCAGCATGACGCGGATCTTCACGATGCCCTCCGAACCGGGGCCGAGGTCACCGTTGCGGGCGGCGGCGGCCATGCGATCGAAGATGTGCTTCGACAGGAACTCCGTCGTGGTCTGCTGGCCGGCGAATTCGGGGATCTCGTCGAGGTTGCGGTAGTTCAGCGGGCCCAGCGTGGCCTTCAGCGCGTCGTGGGCGCGGCCGATGTCGACGACGACGTTGTCGGACGTCATCGTCTCGCGGAAGAATGCGACGTCGACCACGAAGGTGGCTCCGTGCAGGCGCTGGGCGGGGCCGAACAGGTCCCCCTTGAAGCTGTGCGCGATCATGATGTGGTCGCGCACTTCGACGGCAAACATGGGCTGGCTCCTCAATGGGCGCACGGTGGCGTGCAGGTCAGGGATAGCGGACGGCGGTCACGAGCCCCGGCGCCTGCCCCGCCAGGATACGCGGAATGGCGGCCGGGAGATCTGAAAAACCGATGTCTTCGGTGATGAGAGCGTCGAGGCGCGGATCCTCGAGCAGGGCCATGGCGGTCGCCATGCGCCGGGCGTAGCTCCAGCGCGGCCGGCGCGAGGGTGCGACGTGTCCGACCTGCGACGAAATCAGCTTCAGTCGCCGGCTGTGGAACGCGCCGCCGAGCGGGGCAGGGGTGACGCCCTCGCCGTACCAGCTCATCTCGACCACCGTCGCCTCGAAGCCCGCCGCGTCGATCGCGGTGGCCAGCCCGGCGGCGGACGCGCTCGTGTGGAACACGATGTCGGCATCGGCGGGCGCGGCGTCCGGCGTCGCGAAGCGCAGGCCGAGCGCGGAGGCGACGGGCGCGCGGGCGGCCGCCACGTCGACCATGGTGACCTCCGCGCCCGGCAGCCGCCCGCAGATCCAGCCCGTCAGCAGGCCGACGACGCCCGCGCCGACGACGACGATCCGGTCGCCCGGGCCCACGCCGGAATCCCAGACCGCGTTCAGCGCGGTCTCGACATTGGCCGCGAGGATCGCGCGGCGCGCCGGAACGCCGGCCGGCACCGGGTTGGCCATCGCGGACGGGGCCGCGAAACGATCCTGGTGGGGATGGAGCACGAACACGGTTCGCCCGGCCAGCGCCTGCGGACCTTGCTCCACGGCGCCGACGGCGCAGTAGCCGTACTTGACGGGGAAGGGGAATTCGCCGGCCTGAAGGGGGGCGCGCATGCGCTGGTGCTCGGCCGGCGGGACACGGCCGGAGGCGACGAGGCGCTCGGTCCCGCGGCTGATCCCGCTCCACAGCGCGCGCACCACCACGGCATCGGCGGCGGCGGTCACGGCCTCGGCGCGCAGCTCCGCATGCATCGGCGCGACGTACCACAGCGCGCGCGCCGGCGGCTCGTTCGGCGTCCCCTCATTGCCCAAAGGCCTGTTCCCCTCTATCTCCGTCGACGGTTGCGTTCCCGTTGTGCCGTCCGGCCCGCGGTTTTTCCAGTCCTGGCGTATCTCCATGACATCGACCACCCCGGCGGGCCTCCAGTCAACGGCCGAGCTTGCTCGGCGACGCCTCATCGTGGCGGCGCTCAACGTCGTCACTTATCTCGGCCTCGCCGCCGTGATGGTGCGTGTGCTGGGAGCCGGCGGCTGGACGATCATCGACGTCCTCATGCTCGTGTGCTTCCTGCTCGCCGCGCCGTGGAGCGTGCTGGGGTTCTGGAACTCCGTCATCGGCCTTTGGCTGCTCCACGCCACGAAGAACCCCTGGAAGGAGACGGCGCCGTTCCTCGCGGCGCTGGAGGACGACGCCCCGCTGACGATCCGCACCGCGGTGCTGCTGACGCTGCGCAACGAGGATCCGGTGCGCGCGATGTCGCGGCTTCGTATCGTCAAGGACAGCATCGAGCGCACGGGCGCGGGCGATCGCTTCGCCTATTTCGTGCTGAGCGACACGAACGAACCCACCGTCGCCGCCGCCGAGGAACTCGCCTTCGCCGACCTGAAGGCGGCCGATGCCCATCCCGGCCGGTTGACCTATCGCCGGCGCGAGGTGAACACGGGTTTCAAGGCCGGCAATGTCCGCGACTTCTGCGACCGCTGGGGCGCCGACTACGAGCTGATGCTGCCGCTGGACGCCGACAGCCTGATGGACGGCGAGACGGTGGTGCGCCTCGCGCGCATCATGCAGGCCTATCCCAAGCTCGGCATCCTGCAGAGCCTCGTCGTCGGGCTGCCGTCCAAGAGCGCCTTCGCCCGGCTGTTCCAGTTCGGCATGCGCCAGGGGATGCGGCCCTACACCATGGGCAGCGCGTGGTGGGCAGGCGATTGCGGCCCGTTCTGGGGCCACAACGCCATGGTGCGCATCGCGCCCTTCGCGAATGACTGCCACCTCCCGATCCTGCCCGGCAAGCCGCCGCTCGGCGGACCGATCCTGTCGCACGACCAGGTCGAGGCGACGCTCATGCGCCGCGCCGGCTACGAGGTGCGCGTGCTGCCGCAGGAATGCGGCAGCTGGGAGGAAAACCCGCCCACCGTTCTCGAATTCACCCGCCGCGACCTGCGCTGGTGCCAGGGCAACATGCAGTACTGGCGGCTGACGGCGCTGCCAGGGCTCTACCCGATGAGCCGCTTCCAGCTCGCCTGGGCGATCCTCATGTTCATCGGCATCCCGGCGTGGACGCTGATGTTCGCGCTCGCGGCGCTGAAGCCGTTCGAGACGGCGGACCTCGCCGCCGGCTATCCGGCCGGCGCGGCGCTGTTCGTCTACCTTGCCTTCCTCGGCATGTTCCTCGCGCCCAAGCTCGCCGGCAGCCTCGACGTGATCCTCACCAGGGGCGGCACGGCGCGCTACGGCGGGACGGGTCGGTTCCTGACCGGGGTCGTGAGCGAACTCGTGTTCTCGTTCCTCGTCGGCGCTGTGACGACGCTGCGCACCAGCCTGTTCATGATCGGGCTGCTGTTCGGCAAGTCGGTGACGTGGAACGGGCAGGCGCGGGATGCCCATGCGCTGTCCTGGGCGACGGCGGTGGCAGGCCTTTGGCCGCAGACGCTGTTCGGTTCCACGGTGATTCTGCTCCTCGCCATCGGCGCGCCCACGGCGCTCCTGTGGGGCCTGCCGCTGCTGGCGGGCTTCCCGCTCGCCATACCGTTCGCCGTGCTCACGGCGGACCCGGCGCTGGGCGCGGTGCTGGCGCGCTGGAAGCTCTGCGCCATTCCGGAGGAGATCGCGCCGCCGGCGGAGGTCGTCGCGCTCTCGGGCGGTTCTGACGCCGATCTCCTGCGCGCGGCGGCCTGAGCGGCGCCGCGATGACGCTCGCCGGCCGCATCGCGACCCTGAAGGCGCTCTGGCGCTCGGTGCGCGTCTATCACCTCGACCGCGACCATCACCGCGCGATGGACGCGCTCTACCGGCGGTTCGTGCCGCCGGGGGGGCTCGTCTTCGACATCGGCGCCCATGTCGGCGACCGCGTGTCGTCCTTCCGGCGACTCGGGGCGCGGGTTGTGGCGCTGGAGCCGCAGCCCGGGCCGGCCGCCGTGATCCGCCTGATCCACGGTCGCGACCGCAAGGTGATGCTTCTGCGCGCCGCCGCCGGACCCCAGTCGGGCGAAATCGTGCTGCACGTCAACAGCCGCAACCCGACCGTCTCAACCGCCTCGAAGGACTTCGTGGCCGCGGCGGACGGGGCAGGGGGCTGGGAAGGCCAGGTCTGGGACGAGCGCATCACCGTGCCGCTCGTCACGCTGGACGGCCTGATCGCGGACTATGGCGAGCCCGACTTCGTCAAGGTGGACGTCGAGGGGTTCGAGGATTCGGTCCTTGCGGGGCTGAGCCGGCCGGTTCCGGCGCTGTCCTTCGAATTCACGACGATCGCGCGCGACGTCGCCGCCCGCTGCATCGCGCGCATCTCCGACCTCGGTCTCTATCGCTTCAACGTCGCGTTGGGCGAGAGCCAGCAACTCGCTTTTCCCGATGCGATCGACGGGCCGGCCATGCGGGCCTATCTCGAAGGCCTTCCGCACGAGGCCAATTCGGGCGACGTCTACGCCATCCTGCCGCCTGCGGGCGGTCCTTCCGGGAGTGCTCCATGACCCTCCTCTCGCGCCGAACCGTGCTCGCCGGCGGCCTCGCGGGCGCCGCCGCGCCGCTGCTGCCCTCGGGGCTTCGCGCCGCCGACGACCTCGCCGTCACCGTCGCCAACCGCAGCGAGCCGGTGCTGTGCGCCGAGAAGGACAACATCGAGCTGACCTTCGCCTCGCCGCAGTTGCGCTCGCTGCGCATCCAGGCGGTGCACCCCTCGTTCATCGGGACCATCGTCGCAGATCGATGGGCGCCCGACTTCACGAGCTGCGACATGACGGCCGATCCCGTCTTCGCGGCGCAGGCGCGGCGCTCGACCTTCTTCGAGACGCCGGACATGTGGCTGACCGGCTATACCTTCCCCTCGTTCTGGCGGCCGAACACCGTGCCGGTGCGCGTCGGCAACCGGGTGGAGCAGGGCTTCCACGTGGTCCAGTTGTGGGTTCGCTTCCGCGAGCGGGCCGAGGAGGTGCTGGTGTTCTACCCGCCGGACGGCTACTGGCGCGCCCGTCCGCTGCCGCCGCCGCACATGCGCTGGAGCGCCTATGGCAGTTCCTTCCTCGTCGGTCCCGTCGAGGTGCAGGAACGCCCCATCGTCGCCTTGAAGGAGATCGCGTTCGACCCCGAGACGACGACCTTCACGCTCTCCTTCGCGCAGGGCGGCTCCGCGAAGCTCACCATGGCGGTGCTGGACCAGGACCACATGGCCATCGACGTCACCTACGACTCGCCGATGCCCGGCGGCCTGCCCTTCGCGGCGCTGCGCTCGATGTATGCGACTGAGTTCAATTCCGACGTCGCCCGCGTCGCCTGGCGCACCATGGGCGGGAAGGGCTGGGGCGAGGCGCCCATCATGGACTGGAAGGGCGGCGAGAGCGTCGAGGTCTGGGCCGGACGCGTCATCGCCTCGCGCCACAACACCAGCGCGCCCGACATGGTGTTCGGCCGCTTCTCGCGTCAGCCGGCGCCGTTCGTGAAGCCGGTGGTGAAGCCCTGAGGGGACCGGGCGCCGTCAGCCGGCGGCGTTGAGCTCGGCGCGGACCGCGGCGAACACGGCCTTGAACATCTCCGGCGTCAGCCGGCGTGTCTGCGTGTTGTAGCGGGAGCAGTGGTAGCTGTCGTAGAGCGCCACCCCGCCCACCGCGTGGCGGGCCGCATGGCGGAACGCATGGTCGTTCGGGCGTTCGCCGAGCGCGCGGAGCGTCGATTCGTGGGCGACGCGGCCGAGCGCCACGATGACCTTGAGCCGGGGCAAGGCGGCGATGGTGGCGGACAGGAACGGACGGCACGCCGCGATCTCGCCGCCGGTCGGCTTGTTCTCCGGCGGCACGCAGCGCACGGCATTCGTCAGCATGGTGTCGACCAGCGACAGGCCGTCGTCCGGGCGGGCGGCGAAGACGCCGCGCGACAGGCCGTGCTCGGACAGCGTCGTGTAGAGGAGGTCGCCGGCATAGTCGCCGGTGAAGGGGCGGCCGGTCCGGTTCGCGCCGCGAAGGCCCGGGGCGAGCCCGACGATCAGCAGCCGCGCCGCCGGATCGCCGAAGGAGGGGACGGGCGCATTGTGCCACGCCGGCTCGCGCGACCGCGCCTCGTGCCGGAACGCGACGAGGCGGGGGCAGGCCGGGCAGTCCCGGGACGGCTCGCAGCGCGTTGCCGGACGTGTCGTGGGATCGGGGGAGAGCAGGGAGGGCATGCGCCCTCATAGACCATTTCCGGGCGCATCCGCCACAGCGTGTTCCGCGGCGGCGGCGGCGTCAGCGCTGCTCGTCGCCGGGTTCCGTCGGCGACGCGGGGACGGTGGGGCGGCGCTCGAAGGTGCGGGGCGGGCGCTCGGCGCGCTCCGACGGATCGCGGCCGATGCGGGGCACGAGCTGGACGATGTCGATGAACTCGTCCGCCTGCCGGCGCAGCTCGTCGGCAACCATCGGCGGCTGCGACGTGATCGTCGACACGACCGACACGCGCACGCCGCGCCGCTGCATCGCCTCGACCAGCGAGCGGAAGTCGCCATCGCCCGAAAACAGGACCATGTGGTTGATGAACGGGGCGAGCTCGAGGGCGTCGATCGCCAGCTCGATGTCCATGTTGCCCTTGACCTTGCGGCGGCCGGTGGAGTCGACGAATTCCTTCGTCGGCTTCGTCACGACGCGGTAGCCGTTGTAATCGAGCCAGTCGATCAGTGGGCGGATCGACGAGTATTCCTGATCCTCGATCAGGGCCGTGTAGTAGAACGCCCTGAGAAGATTGCCGCGTCCCTGGAATTCCTTGAGCAGGCGCTTGTAATCGATGTCGAAGCCGAGCGCCTTGGCCGTGGCATAGAGGTTGGCGCCGTCAATGAAAATGGCAGTGCGTTCTGGATTTTGCATTTCCAAATCCTGGTTCTTGCGGTCCGGCAATGGCTGCGGCTCTTGGTCCGGCAATGAATGATGGTCGTGCGGAGACTTGAAGACGAAGCGCAACCTCCACGCCTTACTGACTCACAACTACAAGTTGACCGGGACTTAAGGCGTTGGAATCCATACTGTCAAGCGCAAGCGAAGCCATTCGCAGGGCCATCGAGACTTGATTCCCGACGGTCGATGGTGTACCGGCCGCAATCCGACATTTCGTTATCGCACTCATCACCCCGGAGTCCGCATGGCCCGCGTCACCGTCGAAGACTGCATCGACAAGGTCGACAACCGGTTCGAGCTGGTCCTTCTCGCCAGCCATCGTGCCCGGATGATCTCGTCCGGTGCTCCTCTGACCGTGTCGCGCGACCGCGACAAGAACCCCGTCGTCGCCCTGCGCGAGATCGCCGACGAGACGATCTCGCCGGAGGATCTCAAGGAGGAGTTCATCCACTCGCTCCAGAAGCACGTCGATGTCGACGAGCCGGAGCCCGAGTCGGTCCCGATGATCGGCGCGTCCCAGCCTGCCGGGGGGACGGGCGGCGACGACATCAGCGTCGAGTTCGACCGCATGACGGAAGAGGATCTCCTGCGCGGCCTCGAGGGCCTCGTGCCCCCGGCCGAGACCGACGACGAGGCCGAGTAACCCGTCGCCGGGTTCGCCCCTCCACCGTTTCGACGAAGCCCGGCGAGAGCCGGGCTTCTGCATTTTCGGCGGGCTGCGCTGCGGCGCCGCCCTTGCGGCTCACGCTTTCGATCCCGATACTGATTGCAGGGCCGAAAGGCCCGACGAGCGGCGTTTTCTGGAAGGCCCGGCCGCCATGATGCGGCAGTATGAACT
>JAIYAB010000323.1 GCA_027489275.1 Hyphomicrobiales bacterium | reverse complement strand
TGCGCGAGCTCGTGCCGCTGGGAACATGGGACGGCACCAAGGACGCCTACGACGCGCCAGCCTCCATCGCCCGGATGCGCAACGCAGACGCTTTCGCCGTCATCGTGCAGGAAGGCACCCCGGAAAAGCCCGGCCTGATCTACGGCGCCGCCAAGGGCCCGGGCCTGTAGCCCGCGACCCGCCGCTCCCCTCCTGACGCCGCAGACTCGCAGCGCCCACACCCACAACGCCCCGGATCCTTGAGGAGCGGGAGCAGCCCGCGTCTCGAGGGATGCACGATGGCGCCGCGCTACCCCGCGCCCTCCACGATCGCCGTGCTTCCCCGTCAGTTCAACAGCGGCGACCACGCTGGGTCGGATGCGAACGACGGCGCCGGGACCGGCTGCTCCACCCGCCCGGTGATATCCACCATGAACATGCGCGCTCCCGAGTTGCCCCCCGCATCGCGGAAAAACACGAGGTAGCGGCCGTTGGGCGCCCATGAGGGGCCCTCGTTGTGGAAGCCTTCGGTGAGAATGCGCTCGCCGGTGCCATCCGGCTTCATGATGCCGATGGCGAACGAGCCGCCCTTCTGCTTGGTGAAGGCGATGTAGTCGCCGCGCGGCGACCACACCGGCGTCGAATAGCGCCCGTCCCCGAAGGAAATGCGCTTGGCTGCGCCGCCGGATCCGCTCATCACGTAGATCTGCTGCGAGCCGCCCCGGTCGGATTCGAACACGATCTGCGACCCGTCCGGCGAGTAGGAGGGCGAGGTGTCGATGGCGTTGGTGTCGGTGAGCCGCGTCGTGGTGCGCGATCGAAGGTCCATCACGAAGATGTTGGACGAGGCGCCCTGCGACAGGCTCATCACGATCTTCTGCCCGTCCGGCGAGAAACGCGGCGAGAACGTCATGCCCGGGAAGTTGCCGACGACCTCGCGTTGCCCGGTCTCGATGTTGAGGAGGTAGACGCGCGGATCACCGCTGCCGAAGGACATGTAGGTCACCTCCTGGCTCGACGGCGAGAAGCGCGGCGTGACCACGAGGTCGTCGCCGCGCGTCAGGTAGCGCAGGTTGGCCCCGTCCTGGTCCATCAGCGCGAGGCGCTTCCTGCGGTTCTCCTTCGGCCCGGTCTCGTCGACGAAGACGATGCGGCTGTCGAAGAAGCCCTTCTCGCCGGTGAGGCGAGAGTAGATGGCGTCGGAGATGATGTGCGCCACGCGCCGCCAGTTGTTCGGATCGGTGAAGTACTGCTGGCCGGTGAGCTGCTGGCCCGCGAACACGTCCCACAGGCGGAATTCCGCCTTGAGCCGGCCGGACGGGTCGCGCGTGATCCGGCCGGTGACGAGCGCCTGCGCGTTGATGACCTTCCAGGAATCGAACTGCGGCGCGACGTCGGGGTTCGAAGCCTTCTCGACGAAGGCCTTCTTGTCGATCGGCGTGAAGACGCCGGAACGGCGCAGGTTGTTGGTGATCACCCCGGCGATCTGCGTGCCGAGGTTGGGATCCGACCCGCCGAAATCGGTGACCGCGATCGGCATCGGCTGGAAGTTGCCGCGGTCGACGGTGATGGAAATCTGCGCCTGCGCCTGCGGCGGCGCGAGGACGAGCCCGACCCACGACGCGGCGAGGATCGCGGGGAGTACGAGAAGGGAGCGGAGCCGGAATGGGAGAAAGGATGCGTGCATCGATGTTGCCGTTGTCCTGTCGGCCGGGCGACGACCGGGAAAAGTCATGATGAAGGGCGTGTTCGTCCGAACCATGTCAGCTCAGCATCTCCTTCGCGTCGAAGGTGATGGTCCAGTCCTGCCAGTCGCTGTAGAACGGCGCGTACTGCGCGGGGATGCGGAACGGCGCGCAGCGCCGGATCGCGCGGTTGGCGCTTTCCGCCATGGCGCGGAACGCCGGATCGCCGGACGGGTTCGCAAGGACCGGATCAGCCTGCAGTGATCCGTCCTGCTTGAGCGACATCGTGAAGCGCGGCTTCAGGTTGTCCACGTTGGCGAAGCCCGGAGGAGGGTTCCAGCAGCCGCGGATCTGCTCCTTGAGGAGCGATCCAAGCGCATCCTTCTGGCTCGGGTTGAGCTTGGCCGCGGCTCCCGCGGCCGTCCCCAGCGACGCCGTGCGGTTGATCTCGCGGGCGGTCGATGGCGCCTGCTGCGCCTTCTCCTTCGAGGTGAGCAGCTTCTCGATCGCCGAGGGGTCGAACTTCGCCTCGGGTTTCGGCTCGGCGCGCGGCGCCGGCGGCTTGGGCGGCTCGGGCTTCGCCTGCGCGGCCGCCAGCGCGGCGAGCCGCTGCTGCTCGGCGGCCCGCACGCGGGCTTCCGTCTCGCGCCGCTTGGCTTCGGCCTCCGCCTCGGCCCTGGCGCGCGCCTCGGCCCGCGCCTTCGCCTCGGCCTCGACCTTGGCCCTCGCGTCGGCTTCGGCCTTGGCCTTCGCCTCGGCGTCCGCCTTTGCCTTCGCCTGCTCGGCGCGCGCCTTCTCGAGCGCTTCCGCCTCCGCCTTGGCCTCGGCCTTCGCCTTGGCATCCGCCTCGGCCTTCGCACGGGCCTCGGCCCGCGCCTGCGCCTCGGCCCTGGCGGCGGCATCGGCCCTGGCCTTCGCCTCGGCCTCGGCGCGCGCCTTCTCGGCCTCGGCCTTGGCTTCGTCCTCCTTCGGCCGCTCGGGCGGCAGGGGCAGGGCGGCGACCTTCTGCTCCGCCGGGGGCTCCGGCGGCCGCGTCGGCGGCACGGGCACGTCGCGCTTCAGCTCGATGGCTTCGGGCTTGGTCTCCTGGATCTCGGCCTGCTTCTCGGCGCGGGGCAGCGGCGTCGGCTTCACCTCCTTCGCCGTCGTCTCGCCCTTCGTCATCTGCGAGAACTGGCTGTCGGTGATCACCTCGACCGGGATCGACTCCGCGGCATCCTCCAGCGGCCTGGCATCCGAGAACGCGATCAGCGTCGCCGCCAGCAGCGCGACATGGGCGACGCCGGACACGACCATGCCCGGCTGCGACCAGTCGACGGATGGAATGCGGATCGCCATCGGCGAGGGACCCCGGCCTTTACTTCTTCTGGTCGGCTTCGGTGACGAGGGCGACCTTGCGGTATCCCGCCGCCGTGATGACGGCCATCACCTCGGCCACACGCCCGTAGGCGATGGTCTTGTCGCCGCGCACGAAAATGCGCTCGTCCTGCCCCGTCTTGGCAATGGCCTGCAGCTTGGCGGTCACCTCGTCGAGCGCGATGGGCGTTTCCATCA
>JAIYAB010000046.1 GCA_027489275.1 Hyphomicrobiales bacterium | reverse complement strand
CGCTCGCCCAGTTAGACGACGTTGCCGTGCTTGTCGCCGAGCACCTGGATCTCGATGTGACGCGGATCGACGATGAACTTCTCGACGAAGACGCGGTCGTCGCCGAAGGAGGATGCCGCCTCGGAGCGGGCGCGGGCAAAGCCCTCGGCGACCTCGCCGGCCGAATAGGCGATGCGCATGCCCTTGCCGCCGCCGCCGGCCGAAGCCTTGATCATGACCGGATAGCCGATTTCGTCGGCGATCTTCACGGCATGCTCCGGGTCTTCGATCACGCCGAGGTAGCCCGGCACGGTCGACACCCTGGCGGCGTTCGCGGCCTTCTTGGACTCGATCTTGTCGCCCATCGCCTCGATGGCGACGGGGTTGGGGCCGATGAAGACGATGCCGGCCGCCTCGAGCGCCTTGGGGAAGGCCGCGCGCTCGGACAGGAAGCCGTAGCCGGGGTGGACGGCCTGCGCGCCGGTGCGCTTGCACGCGTCCACGATGCTGTCGATCAGGAGGTAGGACTGCGCGGCGGCGGGCGGGCCGATGTGCACCGCCTCGTCCGCCATCTCGACGTGCAGCGCATCCTTGTCGGCGTCCGAGTAGACGGCGACGGTGGCGATGCCCATGCGCCGGGCGGTCTTGATCACACGGCAGGCGATCTCGCCGCGGTTGGCGATGAGGATTTTGTCGAACATGCCCTGTCCCGGATCTCAGCGCGGAATATCAGGGCTTTCTAGGCGTTCGCCGGGGATGCGTCCACTGATCGAAGGGCGGAGACGCGGCCGTGCCGCGCGTCCGTCCTCCGGCGAATCGGATGTCGATCAGGCCGCCTTGAGGGCTTCGGCCGCCGGGGTGGCGCCGCCGCCGAAGCGGTTCTCGGAGAGGGCGCGCATGAGCAGGCGCTCGTCGACCTCCACCGCCTCGCTGACGAGGGAGGCGAGCAGGACGCTGACGAGGCGGTTCGGCGCGGAGCGGGGCTGGTCGATCTGCCCGATGACCCAGTCGGCCTGCTCCTTCGTGACACGGCCGGTCGGCCGGCACTCCCACACGACATGGGCGGTGATGGTGTCGACGAAGAACGGCCCCCACGAGTCGCAGGCGTCGGCGACGAGGCGCTCGATGCGCAGCAGCGCCTCGGCTTCCTCCGCCGTGATGCAGCCGCCCTCCTCCAGCGCATCGCGCAGCAGGCCGACGTCGACGTCGGAGACGGACTGCTTCTCGATGGCCCGGATGACCAGGGTGGAGATGCGATTGTGGTTCATGGCCTTCGCCTTTCCGATCGCGCCGCGTCGTGCGCGCTTGTTGAAGGCAGTGTTCGGCGGGGCCTGTGAGTCGGGGGTTAACCCCGCGCCTCCTAACGGATATTGACCTTAAGGGCCGGTCACTCCACGTGGTTACGGGGGGCTGAACGGGCGATGCCCGGTTTGCGGGGGCGCAAGGGAGCGATTGCCGCCCTTCCCGCCTCCGCCGGGATCGCCACCTACAGCGGGACGAAAGCCGCCCCGGCGGCACCCAGAGATTGGAGATCCCCCATGCTCGGCAGCTCCGGACTGCACCATGTCACCGCGATCGCGGGCGACCCGCGGCGCAATCTGCGGTTCTATTCCGACGTCGTCGGACTGCGCTTCGTGAAGAAGACGGTCAATTTCGACGACCCCGGCACCTATCACTTCTATTTCGGCGACGCCGTCGGCTCGCCGGGCTCGATCCTGACGTTCTTCCCGTGGGCGAACGCGGCGCCGGGCCGGATCGGCGCGGGCGAGACGCACGAGACAGCGTTCGCGGTTCCCACCGGCGCCCTCGACGCGTGGGAGATGCGCCTCGCCGAACTGGGCGTGGAGGCCGGCGTCGTCACCGAGCGCTTCGGCCACCGCGTGCTGCCCTTCCGCGATCCCGACGGGATGCGGCTCTCCCTCGTGGAGGGTGAGGCCGGCGAGGGCGTGACACCGTGGGAGGGCGTGGACGGCCTGAAGGGCGACATCGCCGTGGCGGGCTTCGCCGGGGTGACGCTGGGCGTCGCCGACCCGGCCCGCACCGCGGCGGTTCTCACCGACGTCTTCGGCTGGACGAACACGGCGGTCGACGGCGGTCGCCGGCGGTTCGAGGCGCCCGGCGGCGGCGCCGGCCGGTTCGTCGACCTCGTCGCCGTCGACGCAGCGCCGGGGCGGCTCGGCGCGGGGTCGGTCCACCACATCGCCTTCCGCGCCGCCTCGGACGCAGACCAGGCGGCGATGGTGAAGCGGCTGCGCGAGACGCTGGGTCTGCAGGCCACGCCACAGAAGGATCGCAACTACTTCCGCTCGGTCTATTTCCGCGAGCCCGGCGGCGTGCTGTTCGAGATCGCCACCGACGATCCCGGATTCGCGATCGACGAGCCAGTGGCGACGCTGGGCGAGCGGCTGATGCTGCCGGCCCAGTACGAGGCGCAGCGCGAACGAATCGAAGCCGTCCTGCCGGCGCTCGGCTAGAGGCTCGGCAGGACTGACAGGAGTTCCCCCATGACGACCGATCCCGGCTTCATCCACCGCTTCGTTCCCGGCACCGCTCCGGGCCGCGCGCCTCTCCTGCTCCTGCACGGCACCGGAGGGGACGAGAACGACCTCCTGCCGCTCGGGCGCGAGGTGGCGCCGGGAGCCGCCCTGCTGTCGCCGCGCGGCAAGGTGATGGAGGGCCCGATGCCACGGTTCTTCCGGCGGCTGGCCGAGGGCGTGTTCGACACGCAGGACGTCATACGCCGCGCCGCGGAACTCGCCGCATTCGTGGAAGCGGCGCAGGGGACCTACGGGATCGGCAAGCCGATCGCGGTGGGATTCTCCAACGGCGCGAACATCGCGGCGGCGATGCTGCTCCTGCATCCGCAGGCGTTGGCCGGCGCGGTGCTGCTTCGCGCGCTCGCTCCCGTCGATCCGCCCTCCCCGCCCGCGCTGGAGGGGGTGCCGGTGCTCGTGCTCACCGGGAATGCCGACCCGATCAACCCGGTGCCGAAGGCCCAGCGGCTGGTCGACCTGCTGGCGGCGGGGGGTGCCGACGTCGAACACGTGGTGGTCGCAGGTGGCCACGGCCTCACGCAGAAGGACGTGGAACACATGGCCGCGTGGCTCGCGCGGCACTGAAGCATTGACGCGGGCGCGCGGCGCATGCTCCCTGCTGGGATCAGAGTGGCCCTGGACGGGATATGCCTGCGCGCCTTGCCGTCTGCCTCACGCCCGACGCCAACTTCTTCAGGCCCGCGGTCCTGACGGCCGCCAGCATCCTGGCGCAGCCGGACAGCGGCGAGCTGGACGTCTTGCTCCTGTGCGAGGAGGCAGACGTCGCGCCGGGATTCGCCGATCTCGATCGCGCGCTGCGCGCGCGCATCGACCTGCGCATCGTCGACTGGAGCCGGCATGTGGCGGGACTTCCCGTGCGAGGGCATTTCACCTCGGCGGTGAACCGCCGCCTGGCCCTGCACAGGGTGCTGCCCGACACGGTGGAGCGCTACGTCTCCCTCGACGCCGACATGCTGATCATGCGCGAGGGCATGGCCGCGCTGGGCAGCACGCGGCTGGGCGGCGCGCCTTTCGCGGCCGCGGTGGACATGATCTTCCTGAAGGATCTCGAGGACGGGGCGCTCACGGCCGAGTTCAAGGCCTATCGCGCCCGGCTCGGGCTCAGCCCGGGCACGCCGTACTTCAACAACGGCTTCACGCTGGTGGATCGGCAGAGCTGGGAGCGGCTCGACGTGGCGGGCGCGGCGACGGCGTTCCTCGCCGCCAATGCCGGCCGATGCCCGTACCTCGAGCAGAGCGCGCTGAACGCCGTCGTCAACGGGCAGTTCGCGAAGCTTTCGCCGCGCTACAACTTCATGGGCGACTTCCAGCTCCTTGACCTCGAGGCCGAGGTGGAGCCGATCGTGCTGCATTTCGTGAACCGGCCGAAGCCGTGGGAACCCGGATGGCGCGGCGACGGGCGTTTCGTCGAAGCCTACCGCTCGTTCTTCCTGTCATCGCCCTGGCCCGAGCTCGCGCCGCCGCCCGGCGGATCGTCGCTGCGCCAGTCGCTCGACGCCGAGGCGTTGCGCTTCAGGGCACGGCTCCTGGACTGGCTGCGCGCGCAGACCTTCGTCGACGGCTGGACGACGCCGCCGCGGGCCGGGTGAGCCCGGGCGAAGAACCCGCCGCGCGCGCGCCCGCCTACAGCGGCATGTTGTCGTGCTTCTTCCAGGGCTGCTCGCTCTGCTTGTCGGCCAGCATGTCGAGGGCCCGGCACAGGCGACGTCGGGTGCCGTGCGGCATGATCACCTCGTCGATGTAGCCGCGCTCGGCCGCCACGAAGGGTGACAGGAAGCGGTCCTCGTACTCCTTCGTCCGCGCCGCAATCTTCTCGGCGTCGCCGATGTCGGAGCGGAAGATGATCTCCACCGCGCCCTTGGCGCCCATGACGGCGATCTGGGCGGTGGGCCAGGCATAGTTCACGTCGGCGCCGATGTGCTTCGACGCCATGACGTCGTAAGCGCCTCCGAAGGCTTTCCGGGTGATGACCGTGACGAGCGGCACGGTGGCCTGGCTGTAGGCGAACAGGAGCTTGGCGCCGTGCTTGATCAGTCCGCCGTACTCCTGCGCGGTTCCCGGCAGGAAGCCCGGCACGTCGACGAAGGTGACGATCGGAATGTTGAAGGCATCGCAGAAGCGCACGAAACGCGCGGCCT
>JAIYAB010000022.1 GCA_027489275.1 Hyphomicrobiales bacterium | reverse complement strand
TGTCGAACATGGCGAGCATCCAGTGGTGGCTGCCGAGGTTGGCGACGTTCCATGCGACCGCTGCGTCGGCGCGCGCCAGCATGTCCGACACGTCGATCAGCGCCACGTAGTCGAGTTCCCCGCCGCCGACGCGCCTGGGTTGCAGGATCCGGAACAGCCCTGCGTCATGCAGATCCTTCTCGGTTTCCGGCGGCAAGCGGCGCAACTCCTCGGTCCTGGACGCCCGGGCGCGCAGCGTGGGCAGAAGGTCCCTCGCACGCTCGAGCATCGCCTCGTGCTCGCGTGCGGCGTCGTCGGCGGCCGTCGCAGCACCGCCGGACCGGCTCTTGGGATCGAAACGGATCACAGTGTCGGACATCGAACGTCCCTCCGGCTCGTACGGCTCCGGGCAAACAACTGGATCTCCCGCCGGGCCAATGATTTATCGACCGATAAATTAGCAGATGATTCCGGACGGACAAGAGCGCCTTGCCAATCCTCGCGTTGACAGATCGTCACGGCTATTTTTCTCTCGATAAATTAACAGCACGGCGCTCGAACGCCAGACGATTGGGAGGGACTTCATGCCACGCAAGCCCGTGAACCGCGCCGCGATCGAGGAGGCGGCGAGGACGCTGTCGAACTGGGGGCGTTGGGGGGCCGAAGACCAACTCGGCACCCTGAACACCATCACGCCACAGGACGTGATCGACGCCGGCAAGCTCATCCGCCGCGGCAAGGTCTTCTCGCTGGGCCTCTCGCTCAAGGAGCCGATCCAGTCGGGGTTGTTCGGCGGCCGCTGGAACCCGATCCACACGATGCTCGCGACCGGCACAGACGCCGCGAATGGCAACCAGGACGAGCCCTTCCCCTATCTGCGCTACGCCGACGACGCCATCAACATGCCCTGCCAGGCATCCACGCAGTGGGACGCGCTCTGCCACATCTTCCTCGGCGACAAGATGTACAACGGGTTCGACGCACGCCTCGTCGACGCGAAGGGCGCGAAGAAGCTCGGCATCGAAAACTACCGCGACAAGATGGTGGGCCGCGGCGTCCTGCTCGACATCGCCCGTTGGAAAGGCGTCGACTCGCTCGACGACGGGTATCCGATCTCCAACGAGGATCTCGACGGCTGCGCGAAGGCGCAGGGGGTCGAAGTCCGCCGGGGCGACTTCGTGCTGGTGCGGACGGGGCACCAGGAACGGTGCCTCGGCAAGGGCGACTGGGCCGGCTATGCGGGCGGCGACGCCCCGGGCGTCGCGTTCGAGACATGTTACTGGGCCCGCGAGAAGGATATTGCAGGCCTGTGCACCGACACCTGGGGGTGCGAAGTCAGGCCCAACGAGACGAACGAGGCCAACCAGCCGTGGCACTGGGTCGTCATCCCGGCCATGGGCCTTGCGATGGGCGAGATCTTCTACCTGAAAGAGCTGGCTTTCGACTGCGCGTCGGACGGGGTCTACGAGTTCTTCTTCTGCGCCCCTCCCCTTCACCTGCCCGGTGGGGCCGGATCGCCCGCCAATCCGCAGGCGATCAAGTAGGTCGATCAGTCCGGCCGCCCGAGCGCGCGCAGCATCTCGTCGCGCGCGAGCGGGCGGTGCGGAATGCCGATCAGGCTGCGCCGCAGCTCGGCGATGCGCTCCTCGTTGCTCGCCGCGACACTGCCGTCGGCGTTGAAAACGCTGTTCTCGAAGCCGATGCGGCAATGACCACCGAAAGCCACCGCCGCGACGAGGGACGGTGTCTCGGCCCGGCCGAAGGCGCACACCCACCAATCGAAGCGCTCCCCATAGCCGCCGTCGCGCATCCGACCGAGCAGGGGGACGAGTTCGGCGGGATCGCTCTCCTGCCCCGCGGCATAGCGGCCGAGGGGGAAGATGACTGAGTGACGATGCCCCGGGATCACGCCCCGGGAGACCAGGGCCACCATGCGGTCGAGTTCGTCGACCGAGTAGATGATGTGCTGAACGGCGATGCGCCGTTCCCGGGCCCAGTCGTAAAGCTCCTTTGCAGCCGGTTCGGCGCTGGGATCGGGCACGAGTTCCTTGACGGCGATGCTGACGGCCTCGGGCTCCACCTCGCGCACCGTCGCGATCTGCTCGGCCGGCGAATAGCGCCCGACGGCCTCGGTCGTGATCTGGATAACGAGGTCGGGCCCGGCAGCGACCCGCAAACGGGCGACGGAGTCGCGATACAGGGCCGGGTCCAGGGAATGAAGGTTGTCCGCGTCCCGCACATGGAGATGGACCGCCCCGGCGCCGGCAGCGTGACAGGCTGCTCCCGACGCGGCGCACTCCTCGGCACTGATCGGCAGGCCGGGGTGATCCTTCTTCGTGCGCCGCGCCCCCGTCGGCGCAACCATCAATCCGAGTCCCCGCATGCACCCCTCCACCACGGTTCCGGCGGTGGTTCTAGTCCGCCGTCCACCCGCCGTCGACCATCAGGGCGGAGCCGGTGACCAGCGCCGACGCGTCGGACGCGAGAAACAGCACGGGGCCCATCACGTCCTCGATCTCCCCCAGTCGCCCGAGCTTGATCTTGGACAGCACGGATGCCTGGGCAGCCGCGTCGGACAGGTAAGGGCGCGTCATCTCCGTGACGATGAAAGTCGGGCAGATGGTGTTCACGCGGATGCCTGCCGGGCCATGTTCCACGGCCATCGCCTTGGTCAGCCCCTCAATGGCGAACTTGGAGGCGCAGTAGACCGTGCGCCCCGCGCCGCCCACATGGCCCATCTGCGACGACACGTTGATGATCGAGCCCTTCAACCGGGCTGCCAGCATGCCGCGCACGACCGCGCGGGCCACGAAAAAGGCCGCCCGGACATTCAGGTCGACGACCGCGTCGAAGTCCTCGACGGAGACCTGCGTCATCGGCTTCGGGCGGTTCGTGCCCGCATTGTTGACGAGTATGTGGAACGGCCCCGCCGCGTCGAGCACAGGGTCGATCCGCGCGGTATCGAGCGCGTCGAACTGCAGCGCCTCGGCCGACCAGCCGCGCTCGCGCATCGCCAGCGCCGCAGCCTCGATCTCCGCCGCGCTGCGGGCCGCCAGCACCACGTGGGCGCCGGCCTCGGCCAGAACCGTCGCCGCGGCGAGCCCGATGCCGCGGCCGCCGCCCGTCACCAGCGCCCGGCGCCCGTCCAAACGGAAGGAAGGTGTCGTCGGAAGAATGGTCATTCGGCAGCCTCCCCGTATGGCACGTTTCGCCCGCCATAACGGCGGACACGGACGTTGGCCTGCTCGGCGTGGCCCACGAATCCCTCCAGCATGCACAGCCGCGAGCAATACTCGCCGATCATCGCGGACGCCTCGTCGGTCAGCACGCGCTGGTAGGTGCAGGTCTTCATGAACTTGCCGACCCACAGCCCGCCGGTGTAGCGAGCCGCCTTCTTCGTCGGAAGGGTGTGATTGGTGCCGATGACCTTGTCGCCATAGGACACGTTGGTGCGCGGACCCAGGAACAGCGCGCCGTAATTGGTCATCCCCTTCAGGAAGAGATCGTC
>JAIYAB010000398.1 GCA_027489275.1 Hyphomicrobiales bacterium | reverse complement strand
TGTCGCGATAAGCGGGGCTGCAGATTGTCGGAGCTGGGGCTGCGGCCTCGGCCTCGGCCTCAGCGCTGCCCGAGCGCGTAGGTCATGCACCGCAGCACGCGGGCAAGCTCGGCCCTGTCGGCGATCGGCTCCAGCCTGTCGAAGGAGATGGTTTCTCCGATGCTCACATCGACGATCGTGTCGATGCGATCATGAACTTCCTTGAACAGCAGCGAGAGCCTGAGTGTCAGGCTCAGATGGCTTGCGATCTGGAAGAGCCTGCTGTTCTGGCCATGGAAGAACACCGGCGTCACAGGGGCCCGATGCCGCTGCACGAGCTGTGAGACGAAGGGCTGCCAGGGAGCATCCTCGGCCGAGAGTCGCCCGAGCCGATCCGGCGACGTCGACACCCCGCCGGCCGGAAAGACCAGAACGAGCCCGCCTTGCGCGAGATGGTCGTGCGCCGCGCGGCGTGATGCGAGGTTTGTCTGCAGGGCCTCGCGCGTGCCGGCGAAGTCGATCGGCAGCAGCCACGGACGGACTTCCGGAGCCCGGTATAGCACGGCATTCGTCAGGATCCGGAAGTCGGGGCGCACCCGGCTGGCCAGCCAGCCGAGCACGATGCCGTCGAGCACGCCGTAGGGATGGTTTGCGACCACCACCGCCGGTCCTTGCGTCGGCCATTCTGCGAGACGGTGTGCGTCGTGGCGGACGTCGAGGCGCAGGCGCTTCACGGCGCCGGACCAAAAGTCCTCGCTGTGGTCGACGGCGCGCTGCAGGTCACGATAGAGACGCGCCAACCTGGGCTGCCCCGTCAGGACCTCGATGGAGCGCACCAGTCCGCGCTGGAAAAACGGCATGCTGGCGTCGGCATAGCTGAAGGTCGACAAGGCGGATCTCCGAGAGGCAACGGCGCCTTCCACGCCCCGCACGGGCTCCGGACGGCCTCATGCCGCCGCGCGCTTGCCGGGCCGCCACGCGTGCCCGACGTCGCACGGAGCGCCGCGGCGCCGGGCATCCGCGTGCGTCCTGCGGGATGTCCGGCAAGGCCAGCGTCCTGATGACGACTTCCGATCAGCACGTACGTTCCCCGCGGGAGCGGTTGGGACATCGCCCATCAAGCTGATTCATCTGTCACGCACATGACTGTCACATGCGCCTTCGATCCGGGCGACGAGAGCGGCATCGCCCGGCTGGCGGCCAGGGGCGCCGGTTCGGCGAGGCGGATCCGGCCCGGCGGGACGGATCCGCGGGATCCACGAGGATCAGCGCGCCAGCTTGCCGAGCGGGATGAACTGCGTCTCTCCCGACGAACCATCGACGCCGTCATTGTCGCTGACCACGAAGGCGTTGCCCGCCGCATCGATCGTGAAGCCTTCGATCTTGTCGAGGACGTAGCCCTTCGGGGCCTGCAGGTCAGGCACGAGATTGCGCACAAGCGTCTTCGTGACGACAGGGATGTCGCCGGCGCCAGGGGCGGCGGCCTGGAGGCCCTTCACCGAAAAGGATTTCAGCGTCTTGATCGCGGCGTTGCCGAACTGGTTGTCGCGTTCGATCACGATGAAGCCGCCATCGCCTGTCGCGGTCAGCTCGGACAGACCGATCCAGCCGTCCTTGACCGGGTCGAGCGGGTAGCGATACACGCCCCAGGCCTTCGTGGCAGGCACGTAGGACAGGATCTTGGCGAAGCCCTTCGGATCGTCCTTCCACTCCCGCTGGACGGCCAGCCAGACGGTTTCGTCAGCACCGGAACCCGTAACGGCCACGCCCTCGAACCCGAACCGGACGGCGTGCTTCGAGATCTCGTCGGGCAGGAGGATCTCTTCCTCCACGCGGCCGTCGGCGGCGACCCGGATCAGGATGTCCTTCAGCGCGCCATCCTTGCGCTCGGGATTGCCCTCCGACGACAGCCAGAACCCGCCAGCGGGACGCACGGCGATGCCCTCGATGTCGAAGCCCGCCGGCTTGCCGTCCTTTGTCAGCACGATAGCGCCGGTGATCTTCGCCGGCCGCGCCGTCGCGTCGATCTCCAGGATCCGCGACGTCGCATAGACGCTGTCCGTCACGGCGAAGAGCCTGCCGGGCGTCGTGCGGTCCGCCGCCAGGCCGGACAATGCGCCCCAGGCGATGGGTGCACCGTCCTTTGTGACAGCTTCGATCGTGGGATAGGCGACCGCTTGCTCCGCGCGGCGATAGATCATCACGTGCGGCCGCGCCAGACCGTCCGCGCCGCCGTCCGCTTCACTGGTGACGACCAGCAGGTTGCGGCCCGGGATCGCGACCAGGCCCTCCGGCCCCGCGCCCGCCGGCAGCGCCTGCAGGAACTCGGGCGCCTGTCCCGGCCCCTTGTCGCGGAAGACGAAAACGAGCGAAGCGCGCTCGGCGGCGACGAAGAACAGGCGATCAGTGCCGAAGGTGGCCGCCTCCATGCCCTCGGGCTCGGCGCCCTTGGCGGACGAGCGGCGCTCGGGATAGTGCCCGAAGCGGATGGCGAGATGCTCGAGCAGCGCGCCGCTGTCGAACTCCACTGTACCGTCCTTGCGGAAGATGGTGAAGCCGCGCGATCCGCCTTCGTAGTCGCCTTCGTTGGCCGTGACGAACCGGTCGTCATCGAGCCATGCGGCCGCATCAGGCTCGCGCTTCACGGCGTCGAGCTTGCCGGTCGGATCGATGATGCCGTCACGCTTCGTGTCGACGCCGGCCAGGGACACGGCGCCGGCCGGGAAGCTCTTCACGATCGCGCCCGTGGCGACGTTCACGATGACGACGTGGTTGTTCTCCTGAAGCGTCAGCACGGCCTCGCCGAGACGGTTCACGTCGACGAACTCGGGTTCGGGATCCTCCGGAGCGAAGGAGGCGAGGCCGACGAGGTCGACGACACGTCGGGTTGCGCAGTCGACCACGCCCGATGCGTTCAGGCCGATGATGGTCAGGTTGCCGCCCGGAAGCTGCGGCATCTTGCCCTTGTCCTTGTTCTCGTCGCGCTCGTTCTCGATGGCGACGGCGAGGAACCGGCCATCGGGCGTGCCCTTCAGGGAATCCGGCTGGCCCTGCAACTCGCACACGCCGTCGACGGCCTTGCGGTCGAGGTCGACGGTGGCGAGATGGCCGGAGGGCTTGTCCTTGGCGGGAGACGTGTCGACAGCCACGAAGGCCTTGCGCCCGCGGATCACGACCGATGTCGGTTCGCCGGTCAGAGGCACGAAGCCCGCGGGCCGCGGCGCGGCCGGGTCGGTGATGTCGATCAACCCCAGCGCCTTCTGCTCGGCATCTGTATAGGCAAGAAGATTGCCGTCGGCCGTCGCAGCGATGATCTCGGCGACCGTCTTCGACTTCGCATCCCGATCGGCAGGCATGTTCAGAACGATCGGAAACGACGCGATCCGGTTGAAGACCGGCTCGGACGAGGCCGACGATGCCGCCATCACGGCGAGAGCGGCACCGAGAAGAAGGGGGTGCGGGACAGACGTCATGAGGGTCTCCAGGGCGGGCGAAGGCGTTGCTGTCCGTCCTCCCGTGCACCCGATGGATGACGTTATGGTGACAGCCATTCAGGGTGCACGGCGGCGACGGGTCATCAGTGTGCTTGTCCCGCGCCATCCCGGCTGCGATCCCGGTGCTCGCTTCCTCCGGTCACGTGCCGCCCGGGACGAACCCGGCGGACCGACGGCATCCAGGGGCAACGTCACGGGTTTCACGGCTCGAGGCCTTGACCGTGCGCAAGGCGCCGCCGGCGCTGGACCGCTAGTCTGGGTCATGTCAGCGAGGCGGCCGAAGAGCGAGACGATGGACAAAGGGGCAAAACTCCGTGCGGTCGCGGTGTTCACCATCGCGGCGACGGTTCTGTCCGGGCTCCGTGTGACCCACGGCATGCCCGCCGACGCGCAGCGGCCGGACAATGCGGCCGCCGTTCAACTCGGCCGACACGTTGCCGAAACCTATTGCGGCCCCTGCCATGCAACCGGTAGGCGAGGCAAGAGCCCGAACGCGAAAGCACCTCGCTTCCCGCTCATCGCCGAGCGCTACCCCGACAACAATCCGGCGGGAGTCCTGGTGGATGGAACGGTCGTCCGTCACCCTGGCATGCCGGAGTTCAGAATGCTGGAGAACGAGACGGATGGGCTGGTTGCCTACATCCGTCGCGTATCGCGCTCCTATCGGCCCTGACCGGGATGCGTGGACGGCCCGGTGCGGCAGGTCGCGCGCCCATTTCGATCCGACGGCAAACGGCAAAACGGCGTCCGTCGCCACACAACTGAATCGCTATTGGCCCATCAACTGCCTAAGTTGAGCTTTATCAGGAGTTACAACCAATGCTCCACGTCGACATCCCAACCCGCGCCGACTTCGCCGCACTCGCAGCGCAGCGCAACCCTGTGAGCGTGTCGATCTACCTGCCGTCGACACCCGTGTCTCAGGAAGCCGTGGCGGGAAAGACGGTCCTCAAGAACCTTCTGAACACTGCGATCGGCCAACTCCAGACGGTGAACGCCGACAAGCGCCGCATCGCCAGTCTGTCCGAACTGTTCGAACACCTGATGGAGGACCACGAGTTCTGGCAGTTCCAGGCTCACAGCCTCGCGGTTTTCGCGACTCCGGACAATATCCGCACGTTCCGCGTGCCAAACGCCCTCGTGGCGAGCGTGGAAGTCTCCGACCGCTTCCACCTCACCCCGCTCTTCCGATCCGTGGCCTTCCCGAACGTAGCCTACGTCCTGGCCATCTCGGAAGGGGCCGTGCGGATCGTCGAGGTATCACCCGACCTGCCGGCAGCATCGGTCAAGATCCACGACCTGCCAAAGGACGCGGCAAGCGCCGTGGGGCGCGCCAACGTGAACAGCGCTCGTTCGAACACCCGCCTGGAGGGTGGGGCGGGTCAGAAGCTCCTGCTGGCACAATATGCCCGGCAGGTGGATCGCGCGCTCCGCCCAATTCTCACCGGGTCTGACATTCCGCTCATCCTGGCCGCAACTGAACCGCTCGCGTCGATCTTCCGGTCGGTGAACACCTATGCCCATCTGACCGACCACGGCATCAGCGCCAGCCCCGACCGGCTTACGGACGCGGAACTGTCCACCCAGGCCCGGGCCGTGCTCGACGGCGTGTACCGCGATCAGGTGGCCGCGTGGCGCACCCATTTCTCGGCCGCCGGGAACAGGGGCCGTGCGGCGACAGATGTCGCCCAGGTCGCGCGGGCCGCGACGTTCGGCGCCGTCGAGAGCCTTCTGGTCGACATCGACCAGACGATCGTCGGGACAGTAGGCGAGGACGACGGCACGGTTCTGTTCGCCGACCACGCCAGCGCGCTGAGCTATGACATCCTGGGCGAGATCGCGACGCGCGTCATTCACGCGGGCGGCAAGGTACTCGGCGTCCGCCATGCCGACATCCCGGGCGGGGGCGCCCTCGCAGCCACTCTGCGATACCCGGTTTAGCCGGACTGCGGCGGGCCGGGCGTCCGCCCTGCGTTCGTCGCCGGAGCGAGTGCGGCGCCGCCCGCGCGACGGGACGGCGGCCCGCCAGGACGTGCGGGGGAACCGGGGGAGGGAGCCATGCGCCTTCGTTTTCATGGAGCATGCCGGGCTGTGACCGGCTCCTGCTTCCTGTTGGAGGTCGGGCCGGCAAAGGTCCTCATCGACTGCGGCATGGTCCAGGGTTCCAAAACCGAGAAGGAGCTGAACTACCGCCCCTTCCCGTTCCGCCCCGGCGACATCGATGCGGTCGTGCTGAGCCACTCGCACATCGACCACAGCGGCCTGTTGCCCAAGCTGGTGAAAGACGGCTTCGAGGGCCCGATCTTCGCGACGCGCGGCGCCATCGACCTTTGCTCGATCATGCTGCCCGATTCAGGTCACATCCAGGAGATGGAGGTCGAGCAGCTCAACCGCCGCAACGCGGCGCGCGGAAAGGCCTCTGTCGAGCCCATCTACACGGCCGAGCAGGCGGAGACCTGCCTCACCCAGTTCAGGCCGGCCCGGCTCGGCGAATGGTTCGACGCCGCCGAGGGAGTGAGGGTCAGACTCTGGAGCGCTGGCCACCTGCTGGGGTCGGCATCGATCGAGGTGGAGGCCGCGGAGCCCGGAAGGGCGGCGGTGCGGGTCCTGTTCTCTGGAGATATCGGTCCCGCATCGAAACTGTTCGAACGCGACCCTGAGGGACCCGAGGGGATCGACCATGTGGTGTGCGAATCCACCTACGGCGATGTGGAGCGCCCGGCCGTCTCCACGCACGCCCGCCGCCGGCTGCTGCTCGAGGAGGTGCGCGCCGCCTCGCGCCGGAACGGCGCCCTCATCATCCCCTCGTTCGCGGTCGAGCGGGCGCAGGAACTGCTGACCGATCTCGTTGGACTGATGGAGAGCGGGGACATCCCGCAATGTCCCCTGTTCATCGACTCGCCGCTGGCATCCCGGGCCAGCAGGATCTTCGCAGCCCACGCCTCGGAGATCGAGATGGGTGACGCCTTGGTCCGCGCGATGAACGCGCCGGCGGTGCGGTTCACGGAGTCGACCGAACAGAGCAAGGCGATCGGCAAGATCTCGGGCTTCCACATCGTGATCTCGGCCAGCGGCATGTGCGAAGCGGGACGGATCCGCCATCACCTGCGCAACTGGTTGTGGCGCAGCGAGGGGACAGTGCTGCTCGTCGGGTTTCAGGCGCAGGGGACGCTCGGGCGGATCCTGCAGGACGGGGCGAGCCGGGTCCGGATCATGGGCGAAGAGATCCAGGTGAGGGCCCGGATCAGGTCGCTCGACCTCTACTCGGGCCACGCCGACGGTCCCGAGCTGGCCCGCTGGATCAATCGGCGCAAACCGATCTCGGGCTCTGTGTTTCTCGTTCATGGCGAGCAGGAGGCGATGGACGCTCTCGCGGCACGACTCGCAACGGATCTGGCGGCGGGGTCGATTGTCATGCCCGAGCTGGACCAGTACTTCGAGCTCGACAGAAGGACCGTGAGCCCGGTTACGTCCACGACGCCCGCCCGCATCGCATCGGACAAGCCCGGCCACCTGGACTGGCACAACGACCTGTCGCGCCTCATCCTCGACATCGACGATGCCGTGCGCTCCGCGGCGGACGAGCGGGCGCGGCAGGTCGTCATCCGCAACCTGCGGCGCGCTCTCGGCCAGGACGGACGGGGAAGGTGAATTCGAACGCGACCGATACCCTGCCGCCGGTCCCGGTCCTTCGCCGCACCATCGGGCCATTTCAGCTCACCCTCTATGCTTTGGGCTCCATGCTGGGCTCGGGTATTTATGGCCTGATCGGCCAAGCCGCCGGCATATCGGGCAACGCTGTCTGGTTGTCTTTTCTCGTGGCCCTCGTCGCGGCTCTGCTGACCGCGCTGTCCTATGCTTCTCTTGGTTCGCGCTACCCGCATGCGGGAGGCGCAGCTTATGTCGTGCAGCGGGCCTTCCGGCTGCCGTTCGTCAGCTTTGCAGTGGGTCTAGCCGTTGCAGGCTCGAGCCTGCTCTCCGTCGCCACCCAGTCGCGGGTGTTCGCGGCCAATCTGGCCGAACTCGTCGGCGCCCATGATCACATACCATGGATCGCGCTCGGCTTCGTGCTCGTGCTCGGCAGCGTCGTGCTGAGGGGCATCAGAGAGGCCATGTGGGTGAATGTCCTGTGCACCCTCGTGGAGGCCGGAGGACTTCTGCTGGTCATTGGTTTTGGCGCGAAGTACTGGGGCGCCATCTCTTACTTTGAGTTTTCTGCAGAAGAGGCGGAAGGCGGGTTGGCCCTTGTTATCCTTCAGGGCGCTGTTCTCACGTTCTTTGCCTATATCGGCTTTGAAGACAGTATCAACGTCGCCGAGGAATGCCGGGATCCGCAGCGAACTGTTCCGCTTGGCCTCGTGACTGCCATGGTCCTGTCAGCGCTGCTCTACGTGGCCGTCGCAATCACGGCCGTGTCGGTGGTGCCGTCGCGGGAACTGGCCGAGGCGCCGGGGCCGCTTACTCTCGTGATGGCCCGCGCCGCTCCGTGGCTCCCGCCGGCCGTCTTCACGGTGATCACACTCTTCGCCGTCGCCAATACTGCGCTCGTGAACTATGTCACGGCGTCTCGGCTCCTGTACGGCATGGCGCGGCAACAGCTTCTGCCGGCGAGGCTCGGCGCGGTCCATGAGCGCCGACGGACGCCTCACGTCGCGATCGGCCTGATCTTCCTCCTGCTCGCACCGCTCTCGCTTCTCGGCAGCGTCGGCGAGCTTGCCGCTGCAACGGTTCTGTTGCTGTTGTCTGTCTTTGCCGTCGTCAATATTGCTCTGGTTGTCCTCAAGGTCCGCGCTGGCGAGCCGCGGGGGGCGTTCGAGGTTCCTGCCGCTGTTCCCCTCGCCGGTGCAATTGTCTGCGCCGCTCTTGTTCTTGTCCGCGTGATCGCCGGGCATTGGGTCGCGACGGCTCTTGCCGGCGCCATGCTCGGACTGATCGTGCTCGCATTTCTGGCGTGGCGAACATCATCCAGCGATCACCGTTGAACCTGCTCGGCCGATCTTCCGAAAGGCAAAGCCTCAGCCACGCCGCACTCATTCTATCAGGCCGATGTCGGAAGTGGGGCCTGCCGGCGGACTATCCGATGGTAGCGCCGAACTATGCTGCGGCGCGGTCGCAACTGGCCAAGAGCATGGGCCTCGGCCAGCAGCGCCGCAAGAATCTGGATGATGGGCCCAGCGAGGCTCGAGATCTCTGCGGGCGAGCAAAGCAATGGCTGGACGTATCAGCTGCCCCCGATCGAACCCGTGGCCAACGCGTGGGCCACGCCACCTTCGACATGGCGTTTCAGAACCTCACACGCACGGGTCACGTCCCGTGACAGCGCGCAGTTCAGAAGCTCCGTGTGTTCCTGGGCCGCGATCTCTCCGCGATAGCTGAGGGCAAGCATCTGGTAGCGAAGGTATTTGTCGAAGACGGCGGAATGCGTCGTGATGAGCAGCCGTGAACCGCAACTCTGGATGAGGGCCTGGTGGAACTGCCAATCGTAGCGCTTCCAGTCCATGGTTCCGGCTCGATCACCGCTCGCCATCGCCGCTTCCATCCGGCTCAATCGGTGATGGGCCGCAACGACGCCGGCCTCCCATTCAACGCCGCCGGCCCGGAACGATTGCTCCAGCGCCCGGCATTCGAGGAGCAGTCGAAGGGCGGCGACCTCCTCGAGATTGGCGACCGAGATTGGTGCGACGGAAAACCCCTTCTGGCCTTCGGCAACCACCAGTTTTTCGGAGTGCAAGCGGTTCAGGATCTCGCGCATCGTGCTGACGCTGGCGCCGTATCGCTCCCTCAGGACGTCGAGCTTGAGCTTTCGGCCGGGCAGCAGGACGCCGAAGATGATGTCCTCGCGCACACGCTGGTAGGCATTACCGGCCACCGACGCCTGGGTGGAATGGGGGGCGATCTCGGTCATCCCAGCACATCCAGGGACAACGTGTGGGACACGCAGCCATTGACATGACGCTCGAGGATTGCGCAGGCGGTATCCGCATCGCGCGACAGGGCGGCCGCCTGGAGGGCTTCATGTTCGGTCGCGGCAATTTCTCCGCGGAAGACATCCGCGACCATCTGGTAGCGCAGGTATTTGTCGAAGACCTCGCCATAGAGATCGAGCACCATCTCGGAGCGGCAGGCGTCGATGAGCGCCCGGTGGAACTCTCGATCGTAGGTCTTCCAGGCCTCGACGGCCGACCGGTCGCCGGCCATCATCCGCCGCTCCAGCACGGATAGCTTGTGGTGAGCTGCGACGACCCGTCCTTCCCATTCCAGATCCCCCGCTTCGAACGACAGCGGAATGGCGTGGCTCTCCAGCAGAAGACGCATGGCCGCAACATCCTGGAAATCTGCGGCCGTCGCGGGCATCACCCGGAAGCCCCGCTGGTCCTCCGCGAGAATCAGGCCCTCGGAGGCCAGTCTGTTCAGGATTTCCCTCAGGGTGCTGACGCTGACGACGTAGTCGGCTGAAAGGCGATCGAGCTTGAGCCGGGCCCCGGGCGCCAGACGGCCGAACACGATGTCGGACCTGATCCGCTCGTAGGAGCGCTCGGACACCGTGCTCGGCAGCAGTTCCAGAACCGACATGCATGCGTCCTGATTTGCCTGTCGCGTCGGGTACCCCAATGCGCTCCGGTCGCCAACCTCTGTCTTGATCATCGGAGAAAACAAAAAATCGCCGATTATCAAAGTATCGCCGATTGATTTTTGAAACGCCAGACCGAATAGTGGGGCCAGACGCATCAAAGCGCCACTTCAATCGGGAGAAACGCACCATGCCCAGCATCGACCGCAGGTCCCTGCTCGTAACCGGCTCGGCCTTCGTGGCCGCCGGCGCGATGTCGCCGGCCCGCGCGCAGGCGCCCGCCAATCTGAGGTTTTCGGCCGTCTTCTCGGAAACGGACATCCGTGCCGAAATGATGAAGCGCTTTGCGGAAGCCGTCCGGCCCGACTTCGTCGTGCAGCCGTTCCTCGGCGGTACGCTCTTCAAGCAGGGCACCGAACTCGTCGCCATGCAGCGCGGCAACCTCGAGATGGGCAACATCGCTCCTCAGGATATCTCGAATCAGATCCCGGCGTGGTCGATCGTGACGTCGGCCTACCTGTTCCGCGATGCGGACCATCTGAAGAAGGTCTTCTCCAGCGACGTTGGCCGCGAGTTGAAGCAGGGCGCGGCCGAGAAACTCGGAATCCACATCCTCGGGCCGACCTATTTCGGCGCACGCCAGGTGGGCCTGAAGCCGAAGAAGAAGATCCAGACTCCGGCCGACATGGCCGGCATCAAGCTGCGCATGCCGGGCGGCGACGCCTGGCAGTTCCTCGGCGCCGCGCTCGGCGCGAACCCGACCCCGATGGCCTATGCGGAGGTCTACACGGGCCTGCAGACTGGTGCGATCGATGGTCAGGACAACCCGCTGCCCAACGTCCAGAACATGAAGTTCTATGAGGTCAGCTCCCAGATCGTGCTGACCTCCCATCTGGTGGGCTTCGACCTGCTGGCCGTATCGAAGAAGGTATGGGATGCGATGCCGGCCGCCAGGCAGGCTGCTTTCCAGGCCGCCGCCGATC
>JAIYAB010000212.1 GCA_027489275.1 Hyphomicrobiales bacterium | reverse complement strand
AGCGCGGCGGCGATCGGGCCGTACACCATCGTCACGTAGATCACGAAGATCGTCAGGATGCCGATCACGCCCCAGGCCTGCGAGCTGCCTGGAATGATCGAGCCGGTCTTCACGATGTTCGGGTTTCCGGCCTTCGGATAGCCCGCTTCCGCGGCGGCGGCGGTGAAGGCGGTCATGTTCGCCGGGATGGCGGCTGCGACCGGAACTTCCTTCTCGTTCACCAGGACCTTCGTGGCCGTGCCGGCAGGAGCGGCGACGAGCTCGTACTTCACGGCCGAGCGGGCGAGGGCCACGCGGGCCACGTCGCAAGGCGCCGTGAAGGTGCGGATGCCGACCGGATCGAAGACCGAGCCGCAGGTTGCGGGGTCGGCGACGACCTGGACCTTCACGGTCTGCAGCGCCTTCTCGAGATCGGGATTGGCGACCTTGGTCAGCAGCTGGAAGAGCGGGAAGTAGGTGAGGGCGGCGATGAGGCAGCCGGCCAGGATCACCGGCTTACGGCCGATGCGGTCGGACAGCGAGCCGAAGAACACGAAGCCGCCGGTGCCGATGATCAGCGACCATGCGATCAGCACGTTGGCCGTGAACAGGTCGACCTTCAGGATGCTTTGCAGGAAGAACAGGGCGTAGAACTGGCCTGTGTACCAGACGACCGCCTGACCGGCGACCATGCCGATCAGGGCCAGGATGACGACCTTGAGGTTCTTCCACTGGCCGAATGCCTCGGACAGCGGCGCCTTGGACTGGGTGCCCTCTTCCTTCATCTTCTGGAAGGCCGGGCTCTCATGCATCTGCATGCGAATCCAGACGGAGATCGCGAGCAGGAAGATCGACGCGAGGAATGGAATGCGCCAGCCGTAATCCGCAAAGGCCTGCTCGCCGAGCGCCAGGCGCAGCGACAGGATGACGATGAGGGACAGCAGAAGGCCCAGCGTCGCCGTCGTCTGGATCCACGAGGTGTAGAAGCCGCGCCGGCCCTGCGGGGCATGCTCGGCCACGTACACCGCCGCGCCGCCGTACTCGCCGCCGAGCGCAAGGCCCTGCAGCATGCGCAGGATGATGAGGATGACCGGGGCCGGCCAGCCAATGGTGGCATAGCTGGGCAGGAGGCCGACGAGGAAGGTCGACAAGCCCATGATCAGGATGGTGATCAGGAAGGTGTACTTGCGGCCCACGAGGTCGCCGAGGCGGCCAAACACCAGCGCGCCGAACGGGCGCACCAGGAAGCCCGCCGCGAAGGCGAGCAGGGCGAACACGTTGCGGGTGGTCGGGTCGAACGCCGAGAAGAACTGGGCGCCGATCATCACGGCGAGCGCGCCGTAGAGGTAGAAGTCGTACCATTCGAAGACGGTACCGAGCGACGAGGCGAGGATGACCCTCTTCTCCTCTCGCGTCATCGGCCGGGCGCGGGTCGCGCCGGCGGTTGCTGCGACGGACATTGACGTTTCTCCTTGACGTTCCAACCTGCCGACTGCGTTCCCGAGGCACACCTCGTTCGTTCGGTCCGACCGTCCATCGACGGCCGCCCGTGCAGGCAGCGACTTCATGATGATGGCGCCGCAATCCGCCGCGCCGGCTCGTCCCCCGACACCGTTTGATCGGTGTTCATTGCCTTCTTGGCATCGGACGGAACCGATGCGTCGGATCCGGTTGGGTTCCGCCAGTGAAGGAAATCTACACGATCCCAGCAGTTTGGGAGATTGTACCTTCGTTCTACGGAATTAGTGGCTTCTCACGGGTTTCAGCGGTGGCTCGACGGCGCCCGCATTCCCCCGACTTCCGTTGCACGCCCGAAAAAGAGCGGCCGGACCACTGCGGCGGTCCGGCCGAAGCAAGGACGAAACGCGGGGAGGGCAGCGCTTCGTCCCGATGTCGCAAATCGAGTACACCGTCACCATAGCCGGTCAGTTTCGGCGCGTTCAGTTGGGAAAAGGTCGTGCGACGAACGGCGCTCAGGGAAAATCCGGAGCCGCGGCGTTAACCTTTCGGCAAGGACGGGCTTCGCAAACCGGTTAATGAATCGTAAACTTCCGGCAGGTGCGGCCCCGCCTAGCGTTCCCGGAGTTCACGATGAAGCCCCTCGCCGGCATGGCCGCCGCCGTGTCCCTGTTGCTGTGCGCCGGTGCGGCCCACGCTTTCGATCGCCCGCCGTCGGTGGCCGGAGCACCGTTCGGCGGCTTCAACCGCCCTGCCGCCAATCCCGGTTTCCCCGTGATGAGCCGCCCTGGCTATCTCGGTCGTCCCGGCGCTCTCCATGCGGCTCGGCGCGGCGCGCTTGCCGGAGTCGGAACCTGGCCGCTCTGGTACGGCACGGCCCCGTCCTCGCCGACGCGAGTCGTCGTCAACGTCAACGTGAACACCGGCGGCCCGGCCCGTCTGCCGACCGCGGCCGACCTGCCCGTCAAGCCGGGCTATGTCACGACCCCGCCCGACGCGCCGGCGTTCGTCGTAATCACCGCGCAGCAGGCGCAGGCGATCCAGCCCGCCCCCCGTCCGTCGACCGGCGCCATCGAAACGGCCGGCACGGCGCGCGTCATCGAGATCGGCGACGGCTTCCTGCTCGAATCGGCTGTCAACCCGCGGATCATCTCGCTGCGGTGAGGCCGGTCGCGGCCGGCGACCGGCCCGTCATCCCTTTGCCGCGAGCGCGGTCGTCACGGCGTAGAGCGCCACGGCGGCCGCGTTCGAGACATTGAGGCTCCTGATGGGCCCCGGGACGTCGAGGCGCGCCAGCGCGTCGCAGCGTTCCCGCGTCAGGCGGCGCAGGCCCTTGCCCTCCGCCCCCAGCACGAGCGCCACCGGCGGCCGCGCGACCGCCGCCTCGAGCGCGGCGTCGCCGTCCGAATCGAGCCCGATACGCCAGAAGCCGCGCTCGCCCAGTACCGTGAGTGCCTGCGCGAGATTGCCCACGACGACGAGCGGCACGTGTTCCAGCGCGCCGGAGGCGGTCTTGGCCAGAAGGCCGGTGGCCTCCGGGCTATGCCGCTCCGTCATCACGAGCCCCGTCGCCCCGAACGCCGCGGCGCTGCGGAGGATCGCGCCGACATTGTGCGGATCGGTCACCTGGTCGAGCACGACGACGACCCCGGTGTCGGGCAGGTCGTGCAGCCCGAGCGCGGGCAGGTTGTCCACCTCTGCAACCACACCCTGGTGCACTGCCTCCGGCCCCAAGAGCCGGTCGAGGTCGTCCGAGGTCACCGGCGTCGGCGCAGGCTTCAGACCCGCCGTGAGCTCGGCCAGCCTGGGCGCGGCGTTGGCCGTGACGTAGACGGCATGGACGACCCGGCGGGGATTGGCGATCGCCTCCGCGACGCTGTGGAAGCCGTAGAGGAGAGGGCGGCCGCTGCGCGAAACGCCGGGGCCGCGCAGTTCGCCGCCGCCTGCGCCGTTACGCCGGCGCGGGGCGCGCCGGTCGTCGCGCGTGCCGGCGCCCGGACGTGCTTTGTCGGCTTCGCGTGGATCCCACCCACCGCCCGGCACGCCCTCGCGCGGGTCCGCGGGGCGGTGGCCCCGGGGCTCGTGCGAGCGATTCTCGTGTCGGTGTCGCTTGGCCATCGGACTCTCCTGCCTCCCTGTCGCACGCCGCTGCGTACAGGGCAACGGAACGCGGCGGTCGAGTGCGGACGCAGCCGGATTTCCGGTTGACTTCGCTGGGTACCGTCACCATAAGACCCCGCACGCAGGGCCGCCTTCCGGGCGGCTCTTTCGTGACGGAGGTCGTTCGGAGGCCTCCGGATGACTGGGACGGGGGAATGTCCCGAGCGGCAAAGGGGGCGGACTGTAAATCCGCTGGCTAAGCCTTCGCAGGTTCGAGTCCTGCTTCCCCCACCACCCAGTTCCTTCTCCCATCCAGCATGTGGGTGAGTGGGAGAATCATGGGCCTTTTCAGCAGCTTAAGCCTTCCAAGTTGTTACGCGGAAACGGTTTCGATCCTGGGGAACGCCGCTTCTTGGGGCGGATTCTCGGCTTTTTGCGGACGCCTCGATTTTCGGTTTTAAGAGACCCGACGTGGTGACTGCGTGGGTGTTGGATCGCATGCACGGAGCCCAGGCTCGTGGTTTCGTCTGCGTGCCGGGCACGCATCAGGAAGTTGCGCAGCAACATCGAAAGAGCGTTTCTGAGGTCAGTTCGGCCGCTTTGCGCTGCCGGGGACGACGTTGGCCCAAATTTCTCTGAATGCTTTTGATCGGTCGCGCCCGTGGTATCGCTACCTAGT
>JAIYAB010000266.1 GCA_027489275.1 Hyphomicrobiales bacterium | reverse complement strand
GAGCCCGGCTGCTCGATGTGCCTCGCCATGAACGCCGACAAGCTGAAGCCGGGCGAGCGCTGCGCCTCCACCTCGAACCGCAACTTCGAGGGCCGCCAGGGCTTCAAGGGCCGCACGCACCTCGTTTCGCCCGTCATGGCGGCGGCGGCGGCGATCGCGGGGCGCTTCGTGGACGTTCGCACCTGGCGCTGATGCAGGCGTGAATGCCCGCGCGCGGCGCGGGCATTCGGGGTCGTCAGGAGACGCGGGGGCCGACGAGACCCCCGTCACTCACCAGCAGCGGCGGACGGGCTGGCTCGACCAGCCGCGCCAGGGGTCGTAGCGGCGTTCCCACACCGTGCGGCAGCGCGAGGCCCAGTGGCGGGGCGGACCCCAGCCGTGGCCGCGATCCCAGCCGTGCCTCCCGCGATCCCAGCCATGCCGGCCGCGGCCCCAGCCGTCGTCCTGCCAGCCGCGGTTGCGGCGATGGCCCCAGGCATTGCCGTGCGGCGGGCCCCACTGGGCGTCGAGCACGAGGGCGTCGGGGCCGTCCCCGCCGCGCGACAGCATGTCCTGGTCGTCGGCGGCGCGGCCGTCCTCGTCGTCGACGAGCACGTAGCCCGTAGTCGCGAAGCGGACATCGGCGCCAGCCTGCGCCTGCGTCGCGGCGAGGCCGCCGACGGCCAGCGCGGCGAGCAGCGCGGCCCGGAACGTCGATCCGATGGTGTGGTGGCCAAACATGATATTCTGTCCCTGTGAGCTGGGCACTCGCCAGCGATGAGGACATTCAAGCCCCGAGGCGCTGAACATGATCGTAATCCCGCGTTCAGATCCCGTTCATCGCGGCCCCGCGCCCACGGTGCCGGCATGAAGGAGCGCGACGAGGAGCGCGTCGCCGAGGCGCGGCGCACGCTGGACCGGCTTTCCGCCGAGAGCGAGACCATCGGCCACTCCGCCATGGCGCGGGCTGCGCGGCATTTCGGCGCGGCCGACGCGCCGGAGGGCGACGCCATCGAGCGTTGGGGCCGGCGCATCGGCCGTGTGCTGGCGCTCCTCTTCGCGCTCTATCTCATCCACACGCTCGTCCAGCATTTCGCCCGCTGACATCCCGCACTCGGAGCCTGCCGTGGCCTCTCCCGACTGGAGTTCCATCGCCTCGCCCTCCCTCGCCGAAATGGAGGCGCTGGCGGAGGCCGCCTTCGCGCGCCTGCCGGAGGAGTTCCGGGCCCTGTGCGAGGGCGTTGTCATCCGTGTCGAGGACTTCCCCGACGAGGAGACGCTGACCGAGATGGAGTGCGAGACGGAATTCGACCTGCTCGGCCTGTTCCGCGGCGTCGGCCTCGCGCAGGGCGGCGAGATGATGCACACGGGCCAGTTCCCCAACATGGTCTGGCTCTACCGCCGCCCGCTGCTCGACTACTGGGCCGAGCACGAGGAAACGCTCGGCCACCTCGTCACCCACGTGCTCGTCCACGAGATCGGCCACCATTTCGGCCTCAGCGACGAGGACATGGAGGAGATCGAGCGCCGGGCGGGGTAGCAGAGCTCTCGACTCCGGGGCCTTGGCGGAGTATGTAAGGGATACCCGTATATTGCAGCACTTTCTTCGATGTTCGAGCCCGCGTTTTTCGAATGGGATGACGACAAGGCGCGGCGCAATCTCGAGAAGCATCGGCTTGCATTCTCGCGGGCCGTGCTGGTCTTCGAAGACAGGGATCGCGTGGCGTGGGAGGTGACGCGCCCGACGGATGGGGAAATTCGCTGGAAGACCGTGGGGCTCGTGGACCGCTCGTTATACACGCTGGTCTTCACAAACCGCGGAGACGTCTGCCGCCTGATTTCGGCCCGACGGTCGAACAGAACTGAGGAGCGCCGCTATGGGGACGGTTCGATTTGAGCGCGGGCGCGTGCCGCAGACCATGACGCGGGCGCAGCTCGATCGATTGGACGCGCTGACGCCGGAGGAGATCGAGGCGAATGCCGCGGCCGATCCGGACAACCCGCCGAGTTCGGACGAGGAACTGGAACGGGCCGTCTCGGGCCGCGCCATCCGGCTCCTGCGCGAAGGGCTCGGCCTCAGCCAGGCGGAGTTCGCCGGGCGGTTCCACATCAACCTGGCCCGGTTGCGAGACTGGGAACAGGGCCGGCACCTCCCCGACAGCGTCGCCCGGGCCTATCTCCGCGTCATCGCGCGCGAGCCTGGCGTCGTGGAAGCGGCCCTGAAGCACGAGGTCGCCGGATGAGGCCTTCGATCCAGAGATCGGATCGCCGCCGGTTTGCAGGACCCTGACGACCTGCTACACGACCACGATAGTCCCAGCACCCGAGTTCGGACCGACCATGCAGCCCTTCACCACGCTCACCGGCGTCGCCGCACCGCTCGAGATCACCAATGTCGACACCGACATGATCATCCCGAAGCAGTACCTCAAGACGATCAAGCGCACCGGGCTCGGCACCGGGCTCTTCTCGGAGATGCGCTACAACGAGGACGGCAGCGAGAACCCGGACTTCGTGCTGAACAAGCCGGCCTACCGCAAGGCGCAGATCATCGTGGCCGGCGACAATTTCGGCTGCGGCTCCTCGCGCGAGCATGCGCCGTGGGCGCTGCTGGACTTCGGCGTGCGCTGCGTGATCTCCACGTCGTTCGCGGACATTTTCTACAACAACTGCTTCAAGAACGGCATCCTGCCGGTCACCGTGTCGCCGGAAGACCTCGAGAAGCTGATGGATGACGCGCGGCGCGGCGCCAACGCGACGCTGACGGTGGACCTCGCGACGCAGGAGATCCGCGGCCCGGACGGCGGCGTGATCAGCTTCGAGATCGACGCCTTCCGCAAGCACTGCCTCATGAATGGCCTCGACGACATCGGCCTGACCATGGAGAAGGCCCCGTCCATCGACAGCTACGAGAAGAAGGCCGCCGAGAGCCGCCCCTGGCTGTGACGCCCTGACCGACGGCGCGGCAACGGGGGCGATTCACCTCGACGTCTCGCTCCTGTACCCTGCGGCCATGCGCCGAATCGCCCCCGCCCTGGCCCTCGCGGCCGCCATCGCCGCGACGCCCGCCGTCGCCCAGTCCGATTTCCGCTCCTGCCTCGCGAACCTGCGCGGCACGATCGTGGGGCCCGGCGTGTCCGCCGCAACATGGGACGCGGCGACGCGCGGCCTCGAGCCGGACATGAAGGTGCTGGAGTTCCTCAACGACCAGCCCGAGTTCCGCACGCCGATCTGGGACTACCTCGCCGCGCTGGTCGACGAGGAGCGCGTGACCGACGGCCGCGCCATGCTGCGGCAATGGTCGCAGGCGCTCGCCACCGCGGAGAGCCGGTATGGCGTCGACCGCTTCACCATCGTCGCGGTGTGGGGGGTCGAGTCGGACTTCGGCCGCTCGATCGGCAAGCGCCCGCTGGTACAGTCGCTCGCCACCCTCTCCTGCTATGGCCGCCGGCAGGCCTATTTCCGCACCGAGTTCGCTTCGACGCTGAAGATCCTCGACCGCGGCGACGTCGACCCG
>JAIYAB010000009.1 GCA_027489275.1 Hyphomicrobiales bacterium | reverse complement strand
GGTGTTCTTCTTCCGCGCCGGCCAGAACTGGGGCAACCGCGCCTATTTCCCGCGCCATGACCGCGACGCCGAACCCGCCGAAATCCTCGAGGCCTTCATGGCCCAGTTCTATGACGGCAAGCCGGTTCCGGGCCTGATTCTCACCAGCCACGAGCTGCCGGGGGCCGAGCTGCTGGCCGAAGCGCTGTCGCTGCAGGCGGGCAGCAGGGTCGAGCTGCGGATGCCGCAGCGCGGCGAGAAGAAGGATGTGGTCGACCACGCCCGCAGCAATGCCCGGGAGGCCCTCGGCCGCAAGCTGGCCGAGAGCGGGACCCAGACCCGGCTGCTGGACGGGCTGGCGGAGGTGCTGGGTCTGGAGGCGCCGCCCCAGCGGATCGAGATCTATGACAACTCGCACATCCAGGGCGCCCATGCGGTGGGCGCGATGGTGGTGGCCGGCCCGCAGGGCTTCTCCAAGCCCCACTACCGGACGTTCAACATCAAGTCGGCCGAGCTCACGCCCGGCGACGACTATGCGATGATGCGGGAGGTGCTGACGCGCCGATTCGCGCGCCTGATGAAGGACGCGCCGCGGCCGGCGGCCGGCGGCGCGCCGTCGGGCGAACCGGCGGAAGCGTCGGCGCCCGTTTCGCAAGCGCCCGCGGACGCGGCGGCGCATCGCGCGGACGCTCCCGCCGACCCCGCCGAGATGCCGGCCTGGCCCGACCTCGTGCTCATCGACGGCGGCCGCGGCCAGCTCGACGCTGCGCTCGGCGTGCTCGCCGAGCTCGGCCTCACCGGCGTGCCGCTCGTGGGCGTCGCCAAGGGTCCCGACCGGGACGCCGGCCGCGAGACGTTCTTCGTGCCCGGCCGCGACCCATTCAAGCTGGCGCCGCGCGATCCGGCGCTCTATTTCGTCCAGAGGTTGCGCGACGAGGCGCATCGCTTCGCCATCGGCACGCATCGGGCCAAGCGCAAGCGCGAGTTCACGAAGAGCCCGCTCGACGAGATCCCCGGCATCGGCCCCGCCCGCAAGCGCGCGCTGCTGCTGCATTTCGGCACCGCCAAGGCCATCGCCCGCGCCTCGCTGGACGACCTCGCCGGCGCGCCGGGCGTCAACCTGGCGACGGCGCGGGCGGTGTATGATCATTTCCACGAGGGCAGGGGGTAAACGGCGGCGACCGGCGGTCCGAGCCTGCCGCATACCCGCCTTTTCGTGTCGCGACTGCGGTTGACGCCCGCGCCGAGGCATGGTCTTTCGGCCTCCGATGTCGCTGGCGAACCCGATGCGGGCCCATCCGTTCAACCTTCCCAACGTGCTGACCTACGGCCGCGTCGTCGCGGTTCCCGTAGTGGTCATCTGCATGTTCTGGCCCGAGGAATACTGGATGCGCTGGGTCGCGCTCGGCGTGTTCGCCGTGGCCGGCATCACCGACTATTTCGACGGGTATCTCGCCCGCGCCTGGTCGCAGCAGTCGGCGCTCGGCCGGATGCTGGATCCCATCGCCGACAAGCTCCTCGTGGCGGCCTGCCTGCTGATGCTGGTGGCGGACCGCACGATCTCGAGCTGGTCCATCTGGGCGGCGATCGTGATTCTCTCGCGCGAGATCCTGGTGTCCGGACTGCGCGAATATCTGGCGGAACTGCGCGTGAGCGTTCCGGTATCCGCCATCGCGAAATGGAAGACCACCCTGCAGCTCGTGGCCGTCGGCTTCCTCATCGCCGGTCCCGCCGGCGAGGCGGTGCTGCCCGGCACGACGCTGATCGGCCTCATCCTCCTGTGGATCGCGGCCGTGCTGACGCTTTGGACGGGCTGGGACTATTTCCGCGCCGGCATCCACCACGTCATCGACCACGGGGCCTGAGCGGCATGAAGCTGGTCTATTTCGCGTGGGTGCGCGAGCGCGTCGGCAAGCCGGAGGAGACGGTCGACGTCCCGGCCGGCGTGACCACGGTCGCGGAGCTGGCGGGATGGCTCGCCACGCGCGGCGAGGAGTATGCCTACGCCTTCGAGAACCCCGACGTCGTCCGCGCGGCCATCGACAAGCGGCACGTCAGGCCGGACACGCCGATCGCGGGGGCCGCGGAAATCGCCTTCTTTCCGCCCATGACCGGTGGCTGAGATGGACTGCCCCGTCACTGTGCGTGTCCAGGCCGAGGATTTCGACCTCGCAGCCGAGGTCGCGGCGCTGACGCGCGGGCGTACCGATGTCGGCGCGGTGGTCACCTTCGCCGGCCTGTGTCGCGGCGAGGCCGGCACGCTCGCGGCGCTCGAACTCGAGCACTATCCCGGCATGGCCGAGGAGGAGATGGGCCGCGTCGCCCGACAGGCCGCCGAGCGCTGGCCGCTGCAGGGCGTCACCGCCATCCATCGCCACGGCAGGATCGCCCCGGGCGAGAACATCGTCCTCGTCGTCACGGCCTCCGCCCACCGCGCCGCCGCCTTCGCCGCGGCCGAGTTCCTGATGGACTACCTGAAGACCGAAGCGCCCTTCTGGAAGAAGGAACACCGCGCCGACGGTACGTCCGGCGGGTGGGTCGAGGCCAAGGAGGCCGATGACCGCGCGAAGGAGCGCTGGACGTAGGACGTTCCGGACCGGGGCGCGCTATTCCCCGCCGGGCGGACCGTAGAAGATCACCCAGGTCTCGAAATCGCCGGTGAAGCTCTCGAAGCGGTGTTCCATCCCCGCCGGGACGAAAATCACGTCGCCCGCCCCGAACGGCATCCGTTCGCCGTCCCGAAAGAAGATCCCGCTGCCGGCAACGACGACATAGAGCTCGTCCTGCTCGTGCGGCGTCTGCGGATCGACGGCCTGAGGACGGTACAGTTCGACCGACATGGTCCCGCTGCCCAGAACCCTGGCGAAGTGCCAGGGCGACGCGGCCACAGCCTCGCGTGCCCGCGCGAGGCTGGCCGACCAGGGACCGCCGGGCGGGCGGGAGGTCCCGGACGGGTCCGGGACCGGCTCTGACGAGGGGAGGCCGTTTCCGTCCCCGTGCATGGCTCAGGCGGCTGCCGCCTTCGGCTGCACCTCGGCCGAGTAATCCTCCACCAGCGTGCGGGTGATGTTGCCGGGGTGAAAGACGTGGTCGGCGATCTGCGACACCGGCGTCACCTCGGCGGCGGTACCGGTGATGAAGCACTCGTTGAACGAGGGCAGCTCGTCCGGCAGGATCCGCCGCTCGATGACGTCCAGCCCGCGCCGCTTGGCGAGGTCGATGGTCGTGCGGCGGGTGATGCCGTCGAGGAAGCAGTCGGCGATGGGCGTGTGGATCTGCCCGTCGCGCGTGAAGAACACGTTGGCGCCCGTGCATTCGGCCACGCGGCCCTGCCAGTCGAGCATCAGCGCGTCGGCGAAGCCCTTTTTCTCGGCGCGGTGCTTGGAGATTGTGCAGATCATGTAGAGGCCGGCCGCCTTGGCGTCAGACGGCGCGGTCATCGGGTCGGGGCGGCGATAGTCCGCCATGTCGAGCTTGATGCCCTTCATCTTCGTCTCGACGTCGAACATCGAGGGCCATTCCCACACCGCGATGGCGACGTGGATGGTGGAGCGCTGGGCCGACACGGCCATCATTTCGGAGCCGCGCCACGCCACCGGGCGGACATAGGCGTCCTTCATGTTGTTGAGCAGCAGCACCTTCTGCTTCGCCTCGTCGAGCTCGGCGACGGAGAAGGGGATCTCGAAGTCCATGATGTTGGCCGACTTGTGGAGCCGCTCAGAATGCTCGGTCGACTTGAAGACATGGCCGCCATAGGCCCGCTCGCCCTCGAACACGCAGGAGCCGTAGTGCAGGCCGTGCGTGAGCACGTGCACCTTCGCGTCGGTCCACGGCACGATCTGGCCGTCGAACCAGATATATCCTTCGCGTTGGTCGAACGGGATGACGGACATGGAACTCTCCTTGGGCTCTTGCCTTGGGCTTGTCTTGCCGTTGGCTTGTCCTGCCTCGGGCTTGTCTTGCGTTTAGCTTGTCTTGGCGTCTTCGGCCTGTGGCGTTTGGCCGGCGTCCGACGGGACGCCGATCCTGCGGTGTCGTCGGCGCGCCGAGGGCTGGCGCACTTTCCTTTCGCCGCGAGGCCTTGACGAGTAACAATCACTCTGAAATATGTCAACAACGCTGACGTAAAAACCGAGAGGCCCTCCTCACGATGCAGACGGCTCTCCACATCGAGCGCGGCGGCGGGACGGCGGCGGACAAGCCGCACTACGAGCTCATAGAGCTCCTCTTTTTCGCCTACCGTGATTTCGTCGGCGATCCGGACAGGATCCTGGAGCATTATGGCTTCGGCCGGGCGCACCACCGGGTGCTCCACTTCGTCAACCGCAATCCGGGGCTCACCATCGCCGAGCTGCTCGACATCCTGCGCATCACAAAGCAGAGCCTCAACCGCGTGTTGAAGGAGCTGCTGGAGCAGGGCTATGTCGAACAGCGCGCCGGGGAGACGGACCGGCGCCAGCGCCTGCTGTTCGCGACGACCCAGGGGCGCAAGCTCGCGCTCGATCTCGCCGAGCTCCAGACCCGGCGCATCGCCCGCGCGCTGGAAGAGGCCGGGCCGCAGGCGAGCGACGCCGCGCGCCGTTTCCTCGAGGCGATGATCGAGCCCACCGACCGCTCCACCGTGCAGCGCCTGTCCCACCATGACACGGAGGCGGGGGCGTGAACGCCGCCCGGCCGCGACCCATCCCGGCCGATGACGCTCCCCACGTGCTCGTCGTCGACGACGACAGGCGCCTGCGCGACCTGCTGTCGCGCTTCCTCAGCGAGCACGGCTACCGCGTGACGACCGCCCGCGATGCCGCCGACGCGCGCGCGCAGATCGCCAACTTCGTGTTCGACGGCTACATCCTCGACGTCATGATGCCGGGGGAAAACGGGTTCGATCTCGCCCATTGGGTGCGCGAAAGCTCGAACGTTCCGATCCTCATGCTGACCGCACGGGCCGACGCGAAGGACCGCGTGCGCGGCCTCGAGATCGGCGCCGACGATTACCTGCCAAAGCCCTTCGAGCCGCGCGAGCTGGTGCTGCGCCTCAACAACATCATTCGGCGCACCGCCTCCGCGCTGACGCCTGCCCCGGCGCAGCCGGAGTTCGTGCGGTTCGGCCCCTTCATCTACCGGATCGACAAAGGGGAACTGCGTCAGGGCGAGGAGATCATCCGAATCACCGAGCGCGAGCGCGAGATCCTGACGATTCTCGCCCGTGCCCCCGGCGAAACGGTCCCGCGCGAGGCGCTGTCGGGGTCCGGCGACGCCTCGAACGAGCGCACCGTCGACGTCCAGATCAACCGGCTGCGCCGCAAGATCGAGCCCGATCCCGCCAACCCCTCTTTCCTCCAGACGGTCCGCGGCAGCGGCTACCGCCTGGTCGTCGAATAGGCGGCGGCGATGGCCACCGCAGAGGTCCCGCGGCGGGTCACCCTCGGCCGCCGGATCATGCGGTTCGTCGGCGCGCGGCTGCCCAAGGGCCTCTTCGCCCGCGCCCTGATCATCATCATCGCCCCGATGGTGATCCTGCAGTCGGTGCTCGCCTACGCCTTCATGGAGCGCCACTGGCAGACGGTGACGCGTCGTCTCTCGGCCGCGGTGACGCAGGACATCGCCGCGCTCATCGACGTCGCCCAGAGCTATCCGCAGGACCGCGACTTCGAGACGCTGACGCGCATCGCCGCCGACAGGCTCAATCTCGACGTCGAGATGCTGCCGCCCGAGCCGCTGCCGCCGCCCGGCCCCAAGCCCTTCTTCTCGATCCTCGATTCCAGCCTGTCGCGCGAGTTGCGCCAGCAGATCGGCCGGCCGTTCTGGATCGACACGGTGGGGCGCTCCAACCTGGTCGAGATCCGCATCCAGCTCGACAACGGCGTGATGCGGGTGCTGACCCGCCGCTCGCAGGCCTATGCCTCGAACTCGCACATCTTCCTGATGTGGATGGTGGGCACCTCGCTGGTGCTGCTGGGCATCGCGGTGATCTTCCTGCGCAACCAGATCAGGCCGATCCTGCGGCTGGCCGAGGCGGCCGAGAGCTTCGGAAAGGGGCGCGAGATCGACTTCTCGCCGCGCGGCGCCCGCGAAGTCCGCCAGGCCGGCCACGCCTTCATCGAGATGCGCCGGCGCGTCGAACGGGCCATCGAGCAGCGCACGGCTATGCTGAACGGCGTCAGCCACGACCTGCGCACGATCCTCACGCGCTTCAAGCTCTCGCTCGCGCTGATGGACGAGGACGAGACGCCGGAGGTCGCCGACCTCAAGAAGGACATCGACGAGATGAGCCGCATGCTGGAGGCCTATCTCGCCTTCGCGCGCGGCGATGCCGGCGAACCGTCGGCGCCCACCGACATGGGCGAGTTGCTGGACTCGCTGAAGGCCGACGCCGAGCGCGCGGGCCATGCGACGCAGGTGACGGTGAGCGGCGATCCCGTCGCCACGGTCCGCCCGGACGCCTTCAAGCGGTGCATCGGCAATCTTGTGTCCAACGCGGCCCGGCACGGCGACAGGATCGCCATCTCCGCGGTGCGCGACGCGCGCTGGCTCTCCATCACGGTGGACGACGACGGCCCGGGCGTACCGGCGGACCAGCGCGACGAGGTCTTCAAGCCGTTCGTGCGGCTCGACGAGGCGCGCAACATCGACGAGGGCGGGACGGGTCTGGGCCTCGCCATCGCCCGTGACATCGCCCGCTCGCACGGCGGCGACGTCATCCTCGGCGACAGTCCGCTCGGCGGCCTGAGGGCGACGGTGCGCGTTCCTGTGTAGCGCCAGTCGCTCCCGTCAGTACATCCGCCCGCCGTCCGGCACGGGGCGGTCGGGGCCGATCAGCATCACCTGGCCGTCGGCGTCGGGCAGTCCGAGCGTCAGCACCTCGGACATGAACGGCCCGATCTGCCGCGGCGGGAAGTTCACCACGGCCAGAACCTGCCGGCCGACGAGATCCTCGAGCGCGTGGTTGACGGTGATCTGGGCCGACGAGCGCTTCGTCCCGATCCCGGGGCCGAAGTCGATCGTCAGCTTGAAGGCGGGCTTGCGGGCCTGGGGAAAGGGCTCCGCGGCGACGATGGTGCCGACGCGGATATCGACCTTCATGAAGTCGTCGAAGGTGATCTGCGCCGCCGGCGCCGCCGTCCCGGTCATCGATGCCCCCGCCGTCCGCCTGCCGCTCAGACCGCCTCGGCGTAGTCGTCGCCCTCGTCGGGCTCGCGCCGGGAGCGCCGGCGCTCGCGGAAGCTGCGCCCGCGCGCCGCGGCGCGGTCGAAGACGGCGCGGAACGGCGCTGTGATGCGGCACAGGTCATTGAGCCCGCCGACGAACTGGCCTGCGCGCCGCAGTTCCTTGTCGAGCACGGCCATCGTGCGGGCGAGGCCCGGATCGTCGTCGTCGAGCCAGGTGTCGAGAACCCTCGCCCAAAGCAAGGCCGCGCCCTGCGCCTTGATCGCGCCCATCGGCCCGGCCGTGTCGATGGCGGCGGCAGCGAGCATGTAGCGCATCGAGTTGACGGTGAGCTGGTTCAGCGCGGCAAGCGACAGCGGATCGCGCGCCACGTCCGGCCGCAGACGCCGCAGCCCGGCCTTGTACGGGGCCAGCGCGTCGAGCCGGCGCATCAGGACGTCGAAGAGGCGCTCGCGTGCCGGCTCGTCGGCGAGGTCATCGCCCGTGCCGTCCAGCACGATCCTGTCCACGCGCCGGGCGAGGCCGCCCAGCACGGCGCCCTTCGAGGGGAACGCGTCGCGCAGCTCCGCCAGCGACACGCCGGCCGCTTCGGCGATCTCGCGGATGTCGAATGCGTCCCAGTCGTGCTCCGCCGCCAGCACCATCGTAGCGTCGATGATGCGGTCGCGCGGGCTCGCCGAGCGGGTTTCGGCCGCGGGCGCGGCGGCGGCCTCGGCCGCGCGATCGTTCACGCCTGCGCCCTTGCGGCCGCGGGGTGCCGTCTTCTTCGGTTCGGGCTTCCTGGCCATGGCAGGCCTCCTGCTCTCGATGTCGACCCTCAAGATAGGGCCGGTCGACCGCATGTCCAAGCCGTGCACCGCCGTCGGGGCCCGCCCCGACGACGCAGGCGGGGTCGCAGGTCGATCGGCTGACCGCCGTTCAGCCCGAGAGCTCCTCGGCGCGGCGCCGGGCGGCGGCAACGGCGTCGCGCATCAGCGGGTCGAGCCCGTCGGCAGCCATCAGCACGGCGAGCGCGGCGGCGGTCGTCCCGGCCGGCGACGTCACGTTCTCGCGCAGCGTCGCGGGCGACAGGTCCGAGCGGTGCATCAGCTCGCCGGCGCCCTCCACCGTGGCGCGGGCGAGGCGTCCGGCGAGATCCTCCGGCAGGCCGAGCGCCGCGCCGGCACGGGCGAGGCATTCGGTGAGATAGAAGACATAGGCCGGGCCCGAGCCCGACACCGCCGTCACGGCGTCGATCTGCTCCTCGCGGTCCACCCACTCGACACTGCCCACGCCCGACAGCAGCGCCTGCGCCAGCGCGCGCTGCTGCGCGGTCACTTCCGGGCTCGCACAGGCTCCGGTGACGCCCCGTTGCACCGCTGCGGGGAGGTTCGGCATCGCCCGCACGATCGCGTTCAGGCCGGGCAGGCGCGCGCGGAGGTTGTCCATCGTCTTGCCCGCCAGGATCGAGACGAGCAGCGTCTGCGGCCCGACATGGCCGGCCAGCGACGGGGCGGCATCGTCCAGCATCTGCGGCTTGATGCCGAGCAGGATGACCTGCGGCGTCGGGATCGACGACGCGCTCGGGTTCAGGGCGATTCCGTGCTGCTCGCAGGTCGCCACGAGCGACGGCGAGGCGTGCGGATCGATGATCGAGGTGCCGGCGCAGTCCAGCCCCATCCGCAACCATCCCTCCAGCATGGCGCCGCCCATCTTGCCGCAGCCGACCAGCAGCAGCGGGGAGGGCAGGAGGGGTGAAGGCGTGGCCGGGTTCGACATGGCGGGGACTCGCGGAGCGTGGATCCCCCTTATCGCGCCGCCCG
>JAIYAB010000145.1 GCA_027489275.1 Hyphomicrobiales bacterium | reverse complement strand
TCCCCAACCGTCTTCATGAACGCCTCAAAGGCGCGAACGACCTCATCTGGTCCAAGTAGCCATAGGCGTCGATAGATCGCTATCGCTCTGTCGATTCGGTCGGGGTTCAGGCCACTAACGGTGAATGCGGGAAGTTCGTCGACGATCTCTTCGTATTGTTTCAGTCGCCGTTCATGACGCTCCCACGTCTTTTGATACAACCAAGCGATCGCGCCGATAGCTGCGGGAACGGTTAGTGCCCAGAAATCCGCCACAGATTCTTTCCAAATGCCGTCTGTTTCAAAAAATTTCTGAATGGGTACGGAAAACGTAGGATACGCAAAAAAAAGGCCGGACGCGAGGCGCCCGGCCGTTGGATCTGGTCCGGATCAGAAACCCGAAAACCGTCCAGAGGGGAACGGTCCAACGCGGACTCGACACCGGGAGGGGAGGTGGAGCCAGCGACCGGAACCGATTATCGATATGCCTGCTTCGAGCGCGGCAAACAACGCATAAGGCCTCATGACAGCCATGCGTTTTTACGATGCACATAAGCGAAGTGCGTGATTCTACGCGGATTTTACGGCTGGTGACTGTTGTCTGCCTCCGGCGCGAAGGCCGCCGCGGCCCCGTCGGCATGCGCACGTATCGGTCAGCAACCGCCGGCCCGCGTCGCATCGCGACGCAGGAGAGCGCCTTTACGGACGTTTCGGGAGGACCCTTAGAACGTCCAGCGCTGGGCCTTGCTCACGAGGAAGTCCCGGAAGACCTGCACGCGAGCGACGCTCTTCATTTCCTCGGGATAGACGAGGTAGCTGTCGAGCGAGGGCATGTCGTTGAAGTTGAGCACCTGCACGAGGTTGGACTCCTGCTCGACGAGGTAGTCGGGCAGCACGGCGATGCCGACACCGCGTTCCACGGCGCGTTTCAGCGCGGTGATGTTGTTCACCGTCAGCGCCGCCTGGCGCGGATTCTTCGCGTCGCGGCCGACTGTCGTGAGCCAGTGGACGTCGACGAGGTAGGACGGCGTCACGCCGCCATAGGTCAGGATGCGGTGGTTCTCGAGTTCAGAGAGGTCCTTCGGCGCGCCGTGCCCCTTGATATAGTCGACCGACGCGTAGGCGTGAAAATGCACCGTGAAGAGCTTGCGCTGGATGAGGTCGCCCTGCTGGGGCTGACGCAGCCAGATGGCAATGTCGGCCTCGCGCATCGACAGGTCGAGCTCATCGTCCGTCAGCAGCACCTGAAGCCGCACGTCGGGGAACAGGTCGAGGAACTCGCCGAGGCGCGGCGTCAGCCAATTGCTGCCCAGCCCGAGCGTCGTCGTCACCCGCAGGTCACCGTGCGGCCGCTCGCGGCTGTCGGTGAGGCGCGCGCGGGTCGACTCCAGCTTGAGCATCATCTCCTTGGCGGTGCGGAACAGCGCTTCGCCCTGCTCGGTCAGGATGAGGCCGCGCGCGTGGCGGTGGAACAGCGGCACGCCGAGGTCGCGCTCCAGCGCGCCGACCTGCCGGCTCACGGCCGACTGGCTGAGCCCCAGCGCGTCCCCCGCATGGGTGAAGCTGCCCGCTTCCGCGGCCGTGTAGAATATCCTGACCTTGTCCCAGTCGAGGGACGAACTCACCATTGAAAGGGGCATTATTCCGCAGCCTGGCGTTCGAGGGCGTGGCCGGCGAGCCACCGCTCGGCCTCGAGCGCCGCCATGCAGCCGAGGCCTGCGGCCGTGACGGCCTGTCGGTATGTTTCGTCGGTGCCGTCGCCGGCGGCGAAGACCCCGGGAATGTTGGTCGTGGTGTGCCCCGGCGTCGTGTCGAGGTAGCCGGACGGGCGCATCGCGACCTGGCCGACGAAGAGTTCGGTGGCCGGCTTGTGGCCGATGGCGATGAACACGCCGTCCGCCTTCACGTCCGAGAGCGCGCCGGTCTTGACGTTCTTCAGCCGCACATGGGTGACCCCCGGGGGCGACTGCGTGCCGCAGATCTCGTCGATGGCGCTGTCCCACACCACAGACACCTTCGGATGCGCGAACAGCCGGTCCTGCAGGATCCGCTCGGCGCGGAACGTATCGCGCCGATGCACGACGGTGACCTTCGCCGCGAGGTTGGCGAGATAAAGCGCCTCCTCCACCGCCGTGTTGCCGCCGCCCACCACGACGACCTCCTTGTTGCGGAAGAAAAATCCGTCACAGGTGGCGCAAGCGGAGACGCCGAAGCCCTTGAATGCCTCCTCGGAGGGAATGCCCAGCCACTTCGCCTGCGCGCCCGTGGCGATGATCAGCGCGTCGCAAGTGTAGCTCGCGCCGCTGTCGCCGGTCAGCCGGAAGGGGCGGGAGCCGAGTTCCACCTTCACGATGTGGTCCGAGACCATCTTCGTGCCGACGTGCTCGGCCTGCTTCTGCATCTGCTCCATCAGCCACGGACCCTGGATGACGTCCGCGAAGCCGGGATAATTCTCGACGTCGGTCGTGATCATGAGCTGGCCGCCGGGCTGGATGCCGGAGATCAGCACCGGCTCCAGCATCGCCCGGGCGGCATAGATCGCGGCCGTATACCCGGCCGGGCCGGAGCCGAGGATGATGAGCTTGGCATGCAGGCTCGACATGAGCGCACCTTCGATCGTGGACACGCGGTCCAAGCGCGGCGAGGCTAGGCCGGCTCAGGAACGCGATCCGTGCTGGGTCCGATGGCGCGGCAGACGCTCTGCGATTGCCGCGGCGATGACAGGGGTCGAGTTTAGGGGCTCGTATGCATGGCTTTCAAGGTGCCCATCGAAAAAACGCACGGCTCCGTGATCCATTAAGCCTCCCAAATAGGCTTTTGCCTTCATGGCGGACCCCGGCTGTCGCTCCGATGGTTCAAATATGAAAACGGGCCGGCCCGTGGCGCATGCCTCGCCGACCATGTTCACCGAATCGGCCGTGACCACGATCGCGTCGGCCAGCGCGAGCATCGGCAGATAGGGGTTCTCGCCGGCTCCGTCCCAGAAGAACCCGCCTGTCCGCCCGACAAGCGCCCCGACGCGCTGTGTCAACGCCGGTGGCGAGCGGCGCGACGCGGTCGCCATCATGGCGACGCCCTCGCCGGCCAGCCGGTCCAGCAGGCCGACGAGCCGGTCGATATCGCCGTCCGTGAAGCGGTGGTGCCGGCTGTCGCCGCCCAGCAGCAGCGCGACGCGTGGGTGCGCCAGCGCCGCCAGCGCCGGCGGCGGGTTCGCGCGCGCGGCTTCGAGCCGGGCGGCCGAGACGCGGTGCGGCGAGGTGAGGGTGGCGAGCACGTTGTCGCCCCTGAGGCGGTCGTGCCGGGGGACCCAGATCAGGTCCGCCGTGCCAGCGCCCGTGCGGGGATCCTTGAGGAAGACGGTGAAGGTGCGTCCGCCCGAGTCGCGCTTCACCCGCCGCAGATAGCTCACCGCCCGGCGGCCCGAGGCGACGAGCAGGTCGGGGAAGGGCGGGCGGATCGGGCTGTCCGGCCGGTCGGGCGCCTCGCGCGGATCGACCGGACCCCACGGCATCGCCCAGGTCCACGGCGCCCGCGGCGCCACCCGCCGGATCTCCGGCGTCAGCCCCAGCGCCTCGGCCACGCCGAGGCACTGCACCTCGTCGCCGGCCTTGCCGTCGGTCAGCACCCAGCAGGTCGTCGTGGCGGGCAGGAGAGGGCCGGACATGGCCCGCGCTTTAGCAGAGATCGCGCCGGGCTGGCCACAGGACATGCGCGACGGGCTGTAAATGCCGGTCTTTCGCGGTTGCGGCGCGGCTCCCCGCGCGACATTCTCGCCGCCCTGCGGGAGCCCGGGCGCCATGGCATCGAACTGGCTGGAATTCTTCGACGGCGAGCATGCGCTCTACGTCAATGCGCGCCACAAGACGCTGCACGACCGCCTGATCGCCGGCGATGTCGCCGCGCTGGTGGGCGCGCCCGGCTCCGTCGTCCTCGATTTCGGCTGCGGCGAGGCGACGGAGGCGGAGACCGTCGCACGGCGGTGCGGGACGCTCTATCTCAGCGACGCGGCGACGGCCGTCCTCGGCCGGGTGGCCCAGCGCTACGCCGGCCATCCGGTCATCCGCACCCTGACCCCGGCCGAGGTCGAGGCGCTGCCGCCCGACAGCCTCGACCTCGTCGTCGTGAACTCGCTCCTGCAGTATCTCCCGCGCGCGGAGCTCGTCCGCTGGCTCGCGGTCTGGCACGACAGGCTCAGGCCCGGTGGCCGGCTGGTGCTGGGCGACGTCATTCCGCCCGACGTCAGCCCGCTGGCGGACGCCGCCGCGCTGCTGCGTTTCGGCTTCGAGGGCGGATTCCTGACCGCTGCGCTCGGCGGCCTGGTGCGAACGGCGCTGTCCGACTACCGCACCCTGCGCGCCCGCCTCGGCCTCACGACCTACGAGGAGGGCGACATCCTGGGCCTCGTCGAGGCCGCGGGCCTGCGTGCCGAACGTCGCCGCCCCAACATCGGCCACAACCAGGCGCGGATGACCATCGTCGGCACGAAGGAGGCCTGAGCGCCGCCTACCGTCCGAAGGTCCAACGGCGATTCGCGGCGAAGCTCCACAGCATCACCACGCCCGTCGTCAGGACCTGGGCCGGCAGGTAGGGCAGGGCGAGGCGCCCGGTCAGCAGCGCCATCAGCAGGCCCGTCAGGACAACGCCCACGCCCGCCACGGCGGCGAACCGCCACGTCGCCTCCCGGTGCGGCCGGTCGCTGGCGAAGACGTGCCGCCGGTTGAGCAGGTAGGAGACGATTCCGCCCAGGACGTACCCCGCCAGCGTCGCCGGCACCGGCCCCGCGCCCGCCCCCTCCACCAGCCCGACGAGCGTCCCGTAATGCACCACGGCGGCGACGAGGCCGACGCCGAAGAAGGCGGAGAACTGGCGGGCGAGGCGGTTCGGGAGGGCGTCCATGCCCTTCGATAGCGGTTGCGGAGGCGTCGCGGAAGCCGTGGATGACGGCCCTTTCCGCTTCCCTCCCCGGCGATTCTCGTCTAGGAACTCGCGACTTCAGCACGAGGTCGACAGCGCGCGCCGGCCCGGGCGCGGGTCCCGCAGGGGAGCCGCCCGGGGGCAGAAGAGCGTGCCGAGGGCCGGTTTCCGGCCCTTTTTCATGAGCGGGCGCCGGTGCGTCCGCCCGACGGATCGAAGGGCGACATGCCGAAGCGGACAGACATCTCCACCATCCTCATCATCGGCGCCGGCCCGATCGTCATCGGCCAGGCCTGCGAGTTCGATTATTCGGGCACGCAGGCGGTGAAGGCGCTGAAGGAGGAGGGCTACCGCATCGTCCTCGTCAATTCGAACCCGGCGACGATCATGACCGACCCGGACATGGCGCACCGGACCTATGTCGAGCCGATCACGCCCGAGATCGTCGCCAAGATCATCGAGAAGGAGCGCTACGCCGTCCCCGGCGGC
>JAIYAB010000044.1 GCA_027489275.1 Hyphomicrobiales bacterium | reverse complement strand
CTTCGACGCCAGCATGGTGTCGCGCGGCGGGTTGCCGTTGATGGCGATGACCGCGCCGTCCTTCTTCACCATCTCGAACAACTTCGCGGCATTGGCCCGGGACAGCCGGATGCAGCCGTGCGACGCGGGACGGCCGAGCCGGCGCTCCTCGGTCGTGGCGTGGATGGCGTAGCCGCCGTGGAAGAAGATGGAATGGGGCATCGGCGCGTTGTTGTACTTGCGCGAGCGGTGCATCTTCGCGAGCCGGTACGGCTCGTAGGTGCCGCGCGGCGTCCCGAAGCCCTTGCGGCCGCTCGAGATCGGCCAGATGTGGACGTCGCCCGTATCCGTCTCGACCCGCATGGTCTGGTCTGCGAGGTCGATCCTGATGTCGACCCTCGCCGACGCGGCGGCCGGTGCGAGGACGAAGGCGGCGAGGGCGAGCGCGGCGGCGCCGATCAGTCGTGCGAGCATGTCCGTTTTCCAGCAGGGCCTTCTGGCCTCGATGGAAACGACCATGCAGCAGGCACGTTTCCGGCGGGTTCACGGCCGGCCTGCCCGGGAGCGCCCACTTGACGGCGTGGTAAAGGAGAGGTTGGCGGGCTCAGTCCGCCGGCCCCGGCGGGTAGGCGTGCGTCGCCCCGCGCCAGTCGACCACTGCAGAGCCGTCCGGGGCCATGGCGTCCGGCGCGATCGTCGCCTTGCCGTGGCCGCCGGGAATGTCGAGGACGTAGTGCGGCTGGCACAGACCTGACACGCGTCCGCGCAGCGCCGCCGCCAGCGCGCGCCCTTCCGCGACGGTGGTGCGCAGATGGGACGTGCCGGGCGCGAGGTCGCCCTGGTGGAGATAGTAGGGCTTCACCCGCGCCTCGACGAAGGCGCGCATCAGCGCCGCCAGCGTCTCGACGTCGTCGTTGACGCCCTTCAGCAGCACGCTCTGGCTGACCAGCGCGATGCCGGCGTCGGCCAGGCGGGCGCAGGCCTCGCGCGCTTCGCGCGTGAACTCGCGCGGATGGTTGGCGTGGACGGCGACGTAGCTGGCGCCGCCGAAGCGGCGCAACGCGTGGACGAGCTCGCCCGTGACGCGCTCCGGCGCCACCACCGGCAGTCGCGTATGCCAGCGCAGCACCCGCACATGCTTGATCGCCGCGATGGCGTCGACCACCTCCGCGAGCCGGCGCGGCGACAGGACCAGCGGATCGCCCCCGGTGACGATGATCTCCCACAGTTCCGGCCGGGCCCGGACATAGCCGAGCGCCGCGTCGAGCGCCTCGGGCGAGAGCATGCCGGAGCCCTGTGGGCCCACCGTCTCGCGGCGGAAGCAGAAGCGGCAATAGACGGCGCAGACGTGGACCAGCTTCAGCAGGGCGCGGTCGGGATAGCGGTGGACGATGCCCTCGACCGGGCTGTGCGCGTCGTCGCCGATCGGGTCGGCCCGCTCCTCCGGCCGGCCGTCGAGCTCGCGCAGGTCCGGCACGAACTGGCGGGCGATCGGATCGTCCTGGTCCGTGGGGTCGATCAGGGCCTGCATCGAAGGCGTCACCGCGACGGCGTAGCGCTCCGCCACCGCGTCCAGCCCGCTGGCCGCCGCGGGCGCGATGAGGCCCGCGCCGACGAGGTCGGCGACGCTGCGCGCCGTGCGGCGCTGGACCTCGGCGTCGGGATCGGGGGCGGCGCTCATGCGGGCGTCATCTCACGTTTCGGCGACCGGCGTCCACAGGACCTGCTCGATCCGGCTCGCGCCGGTCGCCAGCATGACCAGCCTGTCGAGGCCGAGCGCGATGCCGCTGGCCGCCGGCATGACGGCGAGCGCGGCGAGGAAATCCTCGTCGAGGGGATAGCGCTCGCCGTAGACGCGCTGCTTCTCGTCCATTTCCAGCTCGAAACGCCGCCGCTGCTCCACCGGGTCGACCAGCTCGCCGAAGCCGTTGGCCAGCTCGACGCCGCAGGCATAGAGCTCGAAGCGCTCGGCGACCCGGGGATCGACCGCGCTCACCCGCGCCAGAGCCGCCTCGCTCACCGGGTAGCCGTGCAGGACCGTCGCCCGGCCGAAACCCAGGCGCGGCTCGATGCGCTCCACCAGCACCCGGCTGAAGATGTCGGCCCAGGTGTCGTCCGCGGCGACCCTGATCCCCTGCCCGGCCGCCGCGGCGGCCAGCGCGTCGCGGTCGGTGGCGGCAGGCGTCACCGTCGCCAGAAGTTCGATGCCGGCCATGGCGGCGAAGGCCTCCGCCACCGACAGCCGTTGCGGATCGGCGAAGGGATCGCACGCGCCGCCGCGCCAGCGCAGCGTCGTGGTCCCTGCGGCGCGCGCCGCGGCGGCGAGCAGCGCGGCGCAGTCCCCCATCAGGCGGGTATGGTCCTCGCCCGCGCGATACCATTCCAGCATGGTGAACTCGGGATGGTGCAGCGGGCCCCGCTCGCGGTTCCGGAACACGCGGGCCAGCGTGAAGATCCGCTCTTCGCCCGCGGCGAGCAGCTTCTTGCAGGCGAATTCGGGCGAGGTGTGCAGATAGAGAGGCGTTGCGCGGCCATCGACGGTCAGCGCCTGCGAGCCGAAGGCGTGCAGGTGCGCCTCATTGCCGGGCGATGCCTGGAGGATCGCCGTCTCGACCTCGACGAACCCGCCCTCCCTGAACCACTGTCGCAGCGCATCGACGATCTTCTGCCGAGCCAGCAGGAACGGCCGCCGGTCGGCGTGTACATGCGGCCGCCACCAGGGGGAGGGGCGCGGCGGGGGGCTGGTCATTTCGTCCGTTCCGTGGTGAAAGGCTGCACCGCTGACGGCTGCCGCGCCGCCGGCTCCGCCTTGACAGCTCCTGCCGCAGCCTGCAATCGCCTGCGCGCGCCATCGATCGAGAGAGAGACATCCGTGAAGGTCATCGCAAGCTCGCTCCGCAAGGGCAACATCGTCGAACAGGACGGCAAGCTCTACGTGGTCCTCAGCGCCGAGAACATCCACCCCGGCAAGGGCACGCCCGTCACCCAGCTCGACATGCGCCGCATCTCCGACGGCGTGAAGGTGTCCGAGCGCTACCGCACGACGGAGCAGGTCGAGCGCGCCTTCGTCGAGGACAAGGACTACAACTTCCTCTACCAGGACGGCGAGGGCTGGCATTTCATGAATGCCGAGACCTTCGACCAGATCACGGTGCCCGAGGATGTCCTCGGCAGCCAGTCGACGTGGCTGCAGGAGGGCATGAGCTGCGTCGTCAGCATGTACGAGGGCGTCGCGGTGGCCATCGAACTGCCCGCCCGCGTGACGCTCGAGATCACCGAGACCGAGCCGACCGTGAAGGGCCAGACGGCCTCCTCGTCCTACAAGCCGGCGATTCTCTCGAACGGTGCGCGCACCATGGTACCGCCGCACATTGCGGCCGGGACGCGGGTCATCATCATGACCGAGGACGGCTCCTACGTGGAACGCGCCAAGGACTGACACCTCCCCCGGACAGCCGCAAAGAGGCAAGACGAAGGGCGCCCGAGCGGGCGCCCTTTTTCATGCGCGCAACCGCGAGTCCTCCCCGCGCCGTCAGCGCGATGCGGTGGCGCCGACGCCGGAGACGTGGTTGAGGCTCACCCAGGACGCGTCAGTCTGGCTTTCCCGCTTGACGTAGACGTAACCCGTGCGGTGCCAGCTCAGGATCTCGTCGCGCTTGTTGTCGAGGATCAGGTCGCCGCGGTCGGTGCGTAGCATCAGCACGGCGTGGCCGTCGTTCCGCTCGTCGAGCACGACGGTCATCACCATGGCGCGCCGGGGAATGCCCAGCATGACGAGCTTGCGGCGCTTGAGGAGCTGGTAGTCCTCGCAGTCGCCCTTGCCGTCCTCGGCGAGATCCCAGCGGTCGAGCTCACCCCAGTGCTCCACGTCGGTGAGCGGCCTGATCGCGGCATTGACGCCGGCGTTGACCTCGTTGACGACGCGCCACAGCGCAGGCGTGAGGCGCACGACGTCCCGTTCGGCCGGATCGACCCGGCATTCGTCGACATAGGTGCGGCAGAAGCGGACCCACCCCGCGATGGGCCGGGCGCTGCCGCCCGCAGCGACCGGGGAATAGGCGACAGGCATCGCGCCGGCCCGATCCCCCGGGCCTGCCAGCAGACGCTGGCGCTGGCCGTCGTCGACGAGGCCGGCCGTCCGGCCGGATTCGCCGACCGTGGGCGACGCAAGCGCGATGCAGGAGACGAAGGCGGCTGCGACGATGACGGACGCGGAGGCGGTGGTCGGCATGATGGTCCCCTCGAACGGGGACGATCAAAGGCCGCGGCCTGCCGGAATTTTCTGACGGGGTTAGTTCAAATGCGAGACATCGCGGGGGCGCGAGCGTGACTTCGGAAGGTGTGGTCGACGGCTGGAAAGCAGCGCCCGAAGCATTTTTCGCGAAGTTGATTCAACTCTGCTGGGAAAATTGATTCAACTTTGCCGGACCTTGCGATCGATGGTTGCAAGGTCCGGCAAGCATTCAACTCACGGTCACATGTACCACGGGATGTTGTAATAGTCGTAGACGCTACGGCCGAAGCGCGGGTCCGACCAGGGCCGCTCGGCGGCCTCGTAGCTGGGCGCCCCTTCGAGTTGGTCCTTCGAAAGGTCCACCACGAAACCGCCCAGGTCGACGTCGTAGGTGAGGCTCTTCCACGGCAGCGGATGGTAGCGCGCGCCCATGCCCAGAAAGCCGCCGAACGACATGACGGCATAGGCCACCCTGCCGGTGATCTTGTCGACCATGAAGTTCTGCACCGTTCCCAGGCTCTGGCCCTGGCGATTGTAGACTTCGGTGCCTTCGACGCGATCGGAGGCGATCAGGCGCTCGGTCTCCTCGATCGGCAACTCGCCGCGGCGACCGGCGTCGTGCGCCATGCCATGGGGATCGTTGTTCATGTGGGTCATCGTCACCTCCTTGTCTGGTCAGCGGGGGGGCGGCGCATCCGCCCCGCCCGGCGTTCCGGGCGGAGGGATGACGGGGGTGGTTCCCGGATTCGGGACCGGAGCCGGCACGCGGATCTCGGGATCGACGCCAGCCGGCGGCGTGATCACCCCGCGGGAGTCCCGCAGCCGGTCGCTCAGCGTCCCGGTGGTGTCGTCGCCGTCCCGCCGCAGCGGCGGGTCGATCTTCTCCGGCACCGTCGTCTGCGGATCCTGCGGCGGCGGAAGCATCGGCGGCCGCACCTGCTGCCCGGACGCCGCCGTGCCGCCGAGCGCGAACCCGGCCGCCACCAGCGCCGCGTAACCGATCATGACTGCTGCCCGACGCATCGCCGTTCTCCTCTGCCGGGGCTCAACAAGCAGCGGCCGGAGTCGTTCCCGGGCGGGGTTGCGCACGGTCGAGGCTGCAGCCATTGTGGCGCGCCGCCGCGGGAGGCGGGGCACAGGGGAGACAGAACGATGGCTCAAGGCCGCAGGATCGCGATCGTCACGGGCGCGGGATCGGGAGTGGGGCGCACGGTCGCGCTGTCGCTGGCCAAGGCCGGTTACGCCGTCGGGCTGGCGGGGCGGCGGCAGGAGCCGCTCGACGCGACGGCGGCGATGATCGTGCAGGCGCACGGCGCCGGCGCGGCGCTCGCGGTGCCGACCGATGTCGGCGACCCGGCCTCGGTGCGCAACCTTTTCGACCAGGTCGTGGCCGCCTACGGCCGGCTGGATGTCATCTTCAACAACGCGGGCACCGGCGCCCCGGCCGTTCCGGTCGAGGAGCTCAGCTTCGAGCAGTGGAAGACGGTGGTCGACGCAAACCTCACCGGCACCTTCCTGTGCATCCAGAACGCGTTCCGCGTGATGAAGGCGCAGACGCCGCAGGGCGGGCGCATCATCAACAACGGCTCGGTGTCGTCATACGTGCCGCGGCCGATGTCGATGCCCTACACGGCGACCAAGCACGGCGTGCTCGGCCTGACCAAGACCGCGGCGCTCGACGGCCGCGCCTTCGACATCGCCGTCGGGCAGATCGACATCGGCAACGCCGCCACCGACATGACCGAGCGGATGAAGCGGGGCGTCCCGCAGGCGAATGGATCGATGATGCCCGAGCCCACCATCGACCCGCAGCACGTCGCCGACGCCGTCGTCTACATGGCAGGCCTGCCTCTCGACGCCAACGTCCTCACCATGACGGTGATGGCCACGAAGATGCCCTATGTCGGGCGAGGCTGAAGACGCCTGCTAGCCCCGGCCGGTTTTCGGCGGGAGCGCGGCGCGCTTCTCGCCGACGGCCACGGCCAACGCCATGGCGAGGCTGAGCGATGCCGAGAGCGACCGGAACGACCCGAAGTCGCTCTCCACCACCTCGAACCAGACCTCCGCGTGCGGGCGCAGCGGCGAGAAGACGCTGTCGGTGATCGCGATCACCGGCACGCCGGCCTCCGCCGCCGTGCGCGCGAGTTCCACCGTGAAGGGCGTGTAGGGCGTGAAGCTGATCGCCACGAGGACGTCGCGCGGCCCCGCATAGGCCATCTGCTCCGGGCCAAGGCTGGCGACGTTGTCGACCAGCAGGGAGCGCAGCCGCAGCTTGGGCAGCGCGTAGGCGAGGTAGGCCGCGATGGGGAAGGCGCGCCGCTGGCCGAGCAGGTAGATCGTGTCCGCCCGGGCCAGGATGTCGACCGCGCGCTCGAGGTCGTCGCCGGAGATGGTCTGGCGCATCCGCTCCAGCGAGGTGGCGGCGCTCTCGACGAAGCCGAACAGCAGCCGCAGCGGATCGTGCCCGGCGTGCGACACGTCGTTCAGCGTGCGCAACCGCTCCTCGTAGTCGGGCCAGCGTTCGCGCAGGCGGTGCCGGAACACGCCCTGCAGGTCGGAGAAGCCTGCATAGCCCAGCGCCTTGGCGAAGCGCACGAGCGTGGAGGGCTGGACGTCCGCCAATGCGGCGATGCTCGCGGCGGTGCCGAAGGCGACCTCGTCGGGGTGCGCCATGGCGAACTCTGCCACCTGCTGCAGCCGGCGCGGCAGGATTTCGCGGCGCTCGGCAAGGAGCGTCTTCAGCCCTTCGAAATCGCGCGGACTCGTATTCTCGCTCATGCCCTCACCGCAACCGCCGGGCCGAGGCAGGCACGCTCCGCCCCGACGGAGGCATCAAACCACGACGGGAACGGATTTTCCATTCCGCCGGCAGTGCGGCCGAAGCGTTCCAGGCCGGCTCGCCGGAGGGAAGCCGCGGCCGGGCGGGCCGATCAGCGACGGCGGAAGGTCGGCCGGGCAGGGCCGGGGCCGGGGCCCGCGCGCTCGTCCTTGTGGCGGAACACCAGTCGGGCCTTGTCGAGGTCGTAGGGCGACATCTCGACGGTGACGCGGTCGCCCGCGAGCGTCTTGATGCGGTTCTTCTTCATCTTGCCGGAGGTGTAGGCGATGACGATGTGCCCGTTGTCGAGCTGGACGCGATACCGCGCGTCCGGCAGGAGCTCGGTCACGAGCCCCTCGAAGGCGATGGTTTCTTCCTTGGCCATATATGGATCCTGACTGGTGCGCCGTCCGGCATCGGACCGGGCGTTCACGAGGCGATGCGATGCGCGTGCGTAACCCGGTAGCCCGCCAATCTCAAGGCGAATGCGCGCGGGACGCGCGGCTGCGCCGATTCTGCCTCGGCAGAGGCGTCAGGCGGCTGCGACGCGATCACGGCCTCCGGCGTCGGCCGAGGCGTTGATCGTGTCCTGGAAACGCTCGATGTCGCGCCGGATGCGCCGGCCCTCCTCGTTCACCTCCACGACAAGGCTGAGGACGGCCTCCGCGGCGGCGTTCGCATCGACCGCCGCCAGCGACACGCTGCGCGCGGTCGAGGAGGCGGCCGACGTCTCGTGCGTTGCATCGCGGATCATCGTCGCCATGTGCTCGACCGACCGGCTCTGGCTCTCGACGATCGCCCCGATCTGCGCACCGATGTCGCCGAGGGAGCCGATGCGGGCGTGAATTCCGCCCATGGCGTCGATGCAGGAGGCGCTGGCGGTCTGGATCGCCTGGATTTGCCGCGCGATGCCGGAGGTGGCGTCGCTGGTCTGCTGTGCGAGAGACTTCACCTCGGCCGCCACCACGGCGAAGCCGCGCCCGGCCTCTCCGGCCCGCGCCGCCTCGATCGTCGCGTTGAGGGCCAGCAGATTGGTGCGCCCGGCGATGGAGGCGATCAGCTTGGTGATCGAGCTGATGTGGCTGGCGGCGCTGGCGAGTTGCTGGATCGCCTGGCCGGTGCGCTCGGCCTCGCTGCGGGCGTCGTTGGCGGTGAGGTTCGTCTCGACGGTCTTGGTCGCCATGTCGCGCGCCGCATGGGACATGGCATCGGCGGTGCGGGCGACCGACGACACGCGGTCGGCAACGCGGGCGGACGATTCGCTGGCGTTTTCGCTGCCCTCGCGCGCCTGCTCGACGACCTGCGTCATCGCGGTGCAGCGGGCGGCGATGTCCTCGATCTTGCTGGCCAGCCGTGTCACCGAGGTATTCAGCTTCGCGTTGAAGGCGTTGACCGTCTCCGCCAGCGCCGCCTCACGCCGAAGCAGCGCAGCCTGTTCGTCGCGCTGCAGGAGGGCCAGCGACTTGGCGAGGTTTTCACGTTCGATCGCCTCGACCCGCGCCTGCGTGCGCGCCGACGCCCGCATCTGGCGCACCAGCACGACGAGGAGGCCGAGCATCGACAGGGCGAGCCCGACCACGGCGACGGCCAGCATGCGGTAGAGGCCCTGGACCTCGTCCCGCGCCTTCAACCGCCGGTTCGTGTCGAGCTGGTGCACGTTGGAGAGGATGGATGCGAAGATGGGGTTTTTCTGGGCGATCCGGTCGCGCAGGTCCCTGAGGGCGGGACGCGCCGCCGCCGCATCGGTGATGCCGTCGAGCCGCTTGGCCATGTCCTCCGCCTCGACGGCGAAGAGGCTGATCGGGGAGCCGGTCTCCCTGACGTCGGGCAGTTTCAGCGCATAGAGGCTGTCGCGGTAGATGGCGATCCGGCTGTAGAAGATGTCGAACCGCTCCCGGATCCGCTCCAGATCGGCATCCGTCGGCGGGGTCGGATGGGAGAGCACGTCCGAGATCGCCTCCGTCGTGCGCAGCGCTTCGCTGTAGAGCTGGAACGTCGCGAAGGGCGAGTTGCGGATCGAGCCGTCGGAATCGCGGGTCAGTTCGCGCTCCAGCAGCACGAAGATCGCGATGATCGAAACCAGCATGACCATCGCCACGACGGCCAGCCCGAAGCCGAGCAACCGGCCCGGTCGAAGCGACCAGCGGCCGCCGACGAGCGATCCGGCGGGCGCGCCGTGCGGCGCCCGTCCCTGATCGCCCGGGACATTCACCCCGTTCGTCGACATTCCCGTTTGACGCTCGCCTGCCATCATATTCAAATAACAACTATAGATTGAATTATTTGACGAATGATCAACATCGCACGACCCGCGGGCGCGTCACGCTGCGCACCATGGATCTGGATTGACCGGCGGTCCGGTCCGATACTACCGGGATCATTCTCCCCGCAACAAAACGCGGAGGTTGCAGCCCATGAAGGCCATCGTGGAACGGCTCGTTCGGCGGGCGGGCGCGGGCGCGCGCCGGGCGATCGTCGCGCTCCTCGTCGGCGTCTGCGCGCCTGCGGTCGCAGGCGCAGCGCCGGACGTCGGGCCGGTCTCGACGCAAACGCGCGAGGGCGTGACGGTGCGGGTCGGTCTGCCCGGGCCGGCGCAGGTCGACGCGATCTTCGGCGTACCCGTCCTCGCCAAGGGCATCCAGCCGGTCTGGGTCGAGATTGCCAACGCCACGCCCGACCCCCTCTGGTACCTGCCGATCACGACCGACCCGACCTACTACTCCCCCGCCGAAGTGGCCTATCGCTTCCGGCAGGCGCTGCGCACCGCGCAGGACGCGGCGCGCGACGCGCTGTTCGAGGCGAACCGGATGCCGCTCTTCGTGCCGGCCGGGGCGACGGTGTCCGGCTTTGTGTTCACACACCGCGAGGACGGACTGAAGTTCCTGTCGCTCGGCATGCTGAAGGGCCAGGAGCGCCTTGCGTTCCGGTTCGTCCTGCCGGTGCCGGCCTCAGCCGAGGCCGGCCGTCTCGCCCAGGTGATGAACCGCATTCCGCCGTCCGCGCGGGAGGAGGTCGACCTCGACACCCTGCGCGCCCGCCTGGAGGCGCTGCCCTGCTGCACCACCAACGCCGCCGGGGCGAACCAGGGCGACCCCCTCAACCTCGTCGTCGTCGGCGACGGCCTCGCCACCCTGTTCCCGTTCGTGCAGCGGGGCTGGCGCTTCGCCCAGCGGCTGGGCATCGAGAGCGGCGCGCAGATGGCGGTCGACTTCGTGCTCGGCCGCGAGGACGACACCGCCCCGGTGAGCCCGCTCTACCTGTTCGGGCGCCACCAGGACCTCGCCATCCAGAAGGCGCGCAACACGATCAGCGAGCGCAACCACCTGCGCCTGTGGCTGACGCCGCTCACCTTCGAGGGCAAGAGCGTGTGGGCCGGGCAGATCAGCCGCGACATCGGCGTCGAGTACACGACGAAATCCTGGTACGGCACGACGCACAAGATCGACCCGCAGGTCGACTTCGACCGCGAGTACCTGCTGCAGGACCTGATCCTCGCCTCGGCGGTCTCCCGATTCGGCTATGTCCGCGGCGTCGGCCGCTCTGCCCCGCCCGACCCGCGCGCCAACCTCACCGGCGATCCCTACGTGACCGACGGGCTGCGTCTCGTGGTGGTGCTGCGCGAGCCCGAGCCGCCCGGGCAGGGCATCGCCGTACTTCCGTGGGCCCGCCCGGACTGACGCAGCAAGCCGCCGCATCGCCCCGACCGGCGTCACGTCGCCTCGCCGGCTCCGGACCGGTCAATCGAGGATCTTTACAGCATACCGACTGGTTGGTATGTTTCTTCATCAGGAAGGTCATCCCATGGTTCGCGCCGGCTCGTCACGCGAGAAACTGCTGGAAGCCGCCTTCGGCCTCGTCCGGGCGCAGGGCTACGCCGCCACGTCCGTGGACGAGCTCTGCGGCGCAGCCGGCGTCACGAAAGGCGCGTTCTTCCACCATTTCCGCAGCAAGGACGACCTCGCTGTCGCCGCCGCGAACCACTGGTCGGAGGTGACCGGGGCGTTCTTCGCAGCCGCCCCGTACCACGCCCATCCCGACCCGTTCGACCGCGTGATCGGCTACCTCGCCTTCCGCAAGGCGATCCTGCAGGGGCCGGTGGCGCAGTTCACCTGCCTCGTCGGGACCATGGTGCAGGAGGCCTACGATGCCCATCCCGCCATCCGCGAGGCCTGTGACGCGTCGATCTCCGGCCATGCGGCGAAGCTGGAGGAGGACATCCGGCAGGCGATGGTCAACAGCGGGATCGCCGACGCGCACTGGACCGCCCGCAGCCTCGCCCTGCATACGCAGGCCGTGCTGCAGGGCGCCTTCATCCTGGCCAAGGCCAAGGCCGGCCCAGAGATTGCCGCAGAGAGCATCGACCATCTCATCCGCTACGTGACGCTGCTCTTCCGGCCCGAGACGATCAGAACGACGATCATGGGAGGACGACAATGACCACGCCCCGCCGACAGGCCGACGAGACCGCCATCCGCACCCTCATCGCCGACTGGAATCGCGCCGTCGAAGCCCGGGACGCGGCGGCGATCGTCGCCGCCTATACTCCCGACACGGTGCTCTTCGACGCGATCCCGCCCGGCCGCACCGTCGGCGCGGAGGCCATCGCGGCCTTGTGGACGAACTGCTTTCCCTATTTTCCGGAGCGGTTCCGCTCCGAGCACAAGGATCTCGTGGTGGAGGTCGACGGCGACGTCGCCTTCGTCCACGGGTTGCACCATTTCGTGCCGGAGCCCGCCGACCACCCCAGCGGGGCGACGTGGATGCGGGTGACGGCCTGCTACCGGCGCATCGACGGGGCATGGCGCGTCGCCCACGAGCACGTCTCGATCCCGTTCGACCCTATGTCCGGCAAGGCCGCCTTCATCGACGGCGACGCCCGGCCGCTGGAGCCCGCCCAGCCGGCGCCGGTGAACGCGGTCCACAGCGTGACGCCGCATCTCGTCTGCAGGGACGCGGCGGCGGCCATCGCCTTCTACGAGGCGGCGTTCGGCGCGCAGGAGCAGGTCAGGCTGCCGGGGCCGGACGGACGGCTCCTGCACGCCTGCATCATCGTCAACGGCTCCACCGTGATGCTGTGCGACGAGTTCCCGGAGATGGGCGGCAAGGCGCCGACCACCCTGCACGGCACACCGGTGACCATCCACCTGCCGGTGCCGGATGTCGACGCTGCCGTCTCCCGGGCGCAGGCCGCCGGCGCCCGCGTCATCATGCCGGTGACGGACATGTTCTGGGGCGACCGCTACGGCCTCGTCGAGGATCCGTTCGGCCACCACTGGTCGATCGCCACCCCGATCCGCCCGGTCGCGGCGGAGGATCTTCCCGGCGCGCTGGCGGCGGCGATGCCGCGCGCCGACCATTGAGAGGCGGCAACCGGCGAACACCGGCCCGGCGTCGCCGGGTCGGGCTTCCCACTGCGTCAAGGAGCCAGACATGACGGACGAGAGCACGACGGACGACGCCCGCGACCTGCTGTTCACACGCGACCTCGACGCGCCGCGCGACAAGGTATGGCGCTGCTGGACCGAGCCGGAGCTGATGAAGCGCTGGTTCACGCCCGCGCCGTGGTCGACCGCGCATGCGGAGGTGGAGCTCCATCCCGGCGGCGCAAGCGTCGTCGTGATGCGGGGACCCGACGGCGAGGAGCACACGCACCGCGGCGTCTACCTCGAGGTGGTGCCGGGCGAGCGCCTCGTCTTCACCGACGCGTTCCGCGCCGGGTGGGAGCCCTCCGACAAGCCGTTCATGACCGGCATCGTCACCCTCGCCGACGCCGGCCCCGGCCGCACCCGCTACACCGCGCGCGTCCGCCACTGGACCATGGCGGACCGCGAGTCGCACGAGGCGATGGGCTTCCACGCGGGGTGGGGCAAGGCCGCCGAGCAGCTCGAAGCCACCGCCCGCTCCATTTGACCGCAGCAATCAGGAGACGAGACATGACCTACGTCGACGGTTTCGCAGCCGCCGTTCCCACCGCCAACCGCGAGGCCTACCGCGCCCACTGCGAGGCATCGGCGGCCGTGATCATGGAGTGCGGCGCGCTGAAGGTGGTCGAGTGCTGGGGCGACGACGTGCCCGACGGCAAGCTGACGTCGTTTCCGATGGCCGTGAAGAAGGAACCGGACGAGACCGTCGTATTCTCCTGGGTCGTCTGGCCCGACAAGGCCACGCGCGACGCCGGGATGGCGAGGATGATGGAGGATCCGCGCATGCGCCCGGACGTCAACCCGATGCCCTTCGACGGCAAGCGGGTGATCTACGGCGGCTTCGAGGTGATCCTGGAGCGCTGACCGTTCGCAAGCCGGCTGCGAGCGACGCCGTCAGGGTCGCCTCCCCGCCGCGTTGCCCGGCCGGCCGGTCACTTGCCCTGTTTGCCGAGCTTTGCGCGCAGCTTCGCGTTCTCGCGCATCAGCGTGTCGATGCGGGTCATCAGGTCGCGCTCGCGGCGGCGCTCGCGCTCGTAGCGCTCGGCGGCGGCGTGCGCGGCGTCGTAGGCGGTCCGCAGCAGGGCTTCGTCGAACTCGTCAAAATCGTCGGGGGCAGGCGCGGGCTGCGGGCGCCGGAAGGTGATGATCTCCCCCATGTCAGCCCTCGCCCCCCGGCGCGGCATACGCAAACGCAACCATACGAGCCTCCCGCAACGTCCCGCCCGCGAATCGCGCGGGCGGCACGCCAAGACATGGAGCCTTTTCCGTTACGGATCGGTAACCGCGCCGGACGCCGTCACACCGTCATCTGCGAGCCGATCTCGACGACGCGCCCCGTCGGGATGCGGAAGTAGTCGGTGGCGTCGGTCGCGTTGGCCTCGAGCAGGATGTAGATCCTGTCGCGCCACAACGGCATGCCGCCCCGCGGGGAGGCCTTGATGTTGCGGCGCGACAGGAAGAACGACGTCGCCATGATGTCGAACTTCCAGCCCAGCTTCCTGCACAGGGCGAGCGCGGCGGGCACGTTCGGTTCCTCCATGAAACCGAAGGTGAGGACGACGCGGGAAAACCGCTCGCCAATCGGCTCGATGCGGACCCGGTCGGCCGGCGCGACGCGGGGAACGGTCGCCGTGACGACGGTGAGCAGCACGTTGGCCTCGTGCAACACCTTGTAATGCTTGAGGCTGTGCAGGAGGGCGGCCGGGGCCGTCTGCGGGTCGCTGGTGAGGAACACGGCCGTCCCCGGCACGAGGATCGGCGGCTTTGCTGCAAGACCCTGCACCAGATCCGCGATGGAAACGTCCGCGCGCCGCGCCTTGTCGAACAGGATCTTCGTGCCCTGCACCCAGGTGCTCATCACCACCATGATGGCCAGCCCCAGCAGCACGGGGACGTAGCCGCCCTCGAACAGCTTGAGCAGGTTGGCTCCGAGGAAGACGAGATCGACCGCCAGGAACGGCAGGATGAGCGCGGCTGCGGCCCACATCGGCCAGCGCCAGTGTTTCCAGACGACGACGAAGGCGAGGCAGGCGGTGACCACCATCGTCCCCGTCACGGAGATGCCGTAGGCGGTGGCAAGCCGGCTCGACGAGCCGAAGAGGAACACGAGCAGCAGGACCCCGACGAGCAACAGGATGTTGACCTGCGGCATGTAGATCTGGCCCGCCTGCGTCGAGGAGGTGTGGCGGATCTCCAGCCGCGGCAGCAGACGCAGCTGGATGGCCTGCCGCGTGAGCGAATAGGCGCCGGTGATGACGGCCTGGCTGGCGATCACGGTCGCCATCGTCGCCAGCACTACCATCGGCAGCAGCGCCCAGGACGGATAGAGCAGGAAGAACGGATTTTCGAGCGCGTCCGGGCGCGCCAGGACGAGCGCGCCCTGGCCCAGATAGTTCAACGCCAGCGCCGGGAAGACCACGGCCAGCCATGCGAACTGGATCGGACGCCGGCCGAAATGGCCGAGGTCGGCATACAGCGCCTCGGCCCCGGTGACGGCGAGGAACACGGCGCCGAGCGCTATCAGCCCGACCTTTCCGTTGCCGGCGAGAAATGCCACCGCGTGGCGCGGATCGAACGCCGCGAACACGCCGGGGTCGTCGGCAATGTGGAGAAGCCCGCCGACCGCCATCGCCAGAAACCAGACGAGCGTGATGGGACCGAACCAGACGGCGACGCCCGCCGTGCCGTGGCTCTGCACGAGGAACAACCCGACGATGACGGCGACGGACAGGGGCAGCACGTAGGGCTCGAAGCCGCTCGTCACCAGCTTCAGGCCCTCGACGGCCGACAGCACCGAGATCGCCGGGGTAATCAGCGCATCGCCATAGAACAGGGCCGCCCCGGCGGCGCCGAGGAAGAAGATCACGGGAGTGGATCGGCCCAGCGCGCGCTGGGCGAGGGCCAGCAGGGACAGCGTCCCGCCCTCGCCGTCATTGTCGGCGCGCAGCAGGATGAAGACGTACTTGATCGTGACGATGACGATCAGGGCCCACAGGATCAGCGAAAGCACGCCGATGACATCAGCCCGCTGCACGCCCTGGTGGGCCGCGCCGGCGGCGGAGAGGGCCTCGCGGAAGGCGTAGAGAGGACTGGTTCCGATGTCGCCGTAGACGACGCCGACCGAGCCGAGGGTGAGGGTCCAGAAGCCGGCATGCCGGGCCGGCGGGCCCGCGCCGGCGGGCTCGGCGGACGGAATGCCCGCGGCGGACGAGGACGTGTCGGTGCTGTTCATCGGAAACCCTTCAACGGCCGGCGCCGCGTCCGCGATAGGAGGCGGCGCCATGAACGCTTCTTGTCGGGCGGCCGGCATAAGGAAGCGATGCGAAAGCGGGGCGGCCGGCATAAGGAAGCCGTAAAGGCGACGGCCGGCGTTCGGTTTGGTCTTCGCCGTGCGTCCGGTTCTGGCTAGGTTCCGGGGCGGCGGGGCGCGACGTCCCGGGGGAGAGCCAGCGCATGGAGCGGCCGGGCGAGGCGATACGCGCGACGCTGACGGTGACGGGCGTCGTCGCTCTCGCGCTGGGGCTCGCCCTTGCCATGGCGTCCGTCCTGCCGCCGGCGAGCCTGTCGCTCCTGTTCCTGATCGCGGTTCTCCTGGCCGCCGTGGCGCACGGGGTGGCGGCCGGGGTGGCGGCGGCGCTGCTGGGGTCGCTCGCCTTCAACTTCTTCTTCATTCCGCCGGTCCTGACCTTCGCCGTGACGGACGAGGCCGACGTCTTCGGACTACTGGCGTTCGTTGCGGCCGGCGTCATCACCGGCAACCTCGCGGGCCGGCTGCGACGGGAGGCGGAAATCGCCCGGCGTCGCGCCGAGATCGTCCAGTCGCTCAACGACTTCGCCGGACGCCTGTCGGCCGCGGCAAACCGCGCCGATGTGCTCGCGGCCGCGGGCGAGCAGCTGGCCGCCACCCTGCGACGCGGAGCCGTCCTGCTCGAGCCTGCGGGCGACGACCTTGCCCCCGTCGCGGCCTGGTCGACCGAAGGCAGACTCGCACCGGGCGACCGCGAGGCCGCCATCCTTGCCTGGAAGGGTCTGGCGGGCGAGCGGCCACCCGGCGTCGACGCACGCGACATCGCCTTCTCGTTCCGACCGGTCGCGGGCGCAGAGGGCGTCGAGGCGGTGCTGGGCGTCGAGAACGCGACGGGGCTTGCGGAGGAGGAGGCAAACGCATTCGACGCCGTCGCCCGCCATGCCGGCATGGCCATCATGCGCCTGCGCCACGCCGAGGCTGCGGCGAGGGCCGGCGCCGCGGCGCGCGAGGAGCAGCTTCGCAACGCGCTCCTCTCGTCCGTATCGCACGACCTGCGCACGCCGCTGGCGACGATCCTCGGATCGGTGACAACGCTGCGCGAGCTCGGCCCCTCGATGCCGGAGGCCGAGCGTCAGGATCTCCTCGCGGCGATCGAGGACGAGGCGCGCCGCCTGTCGCGGTTCGTCGGCAACCTGCTCGACATGACGCGCGTGGAGGCCGGCGCCCTCGCCGTGCGCAGCGACTGGATCGACATCGCCGATCCGATCCGCGCCGCTGTCGCCCGCGCAAGAACGGTCCATTCCGGCGTGACTTTCATCATGGCGGCATCGCCCGGCCTGCCGCTGGTGGAAGCGGACGCCAACTTGCTGGAGCAGGTGCTGTTCAACCTGCTCGACAACGCGGCCAAGTATGCGGGTGCGGCCGGGCCTGTGGCAGTCGAGGCCGCAACCTGCGGCGACGGCCTCGCGGTTTCAGTCACCGACAACGGTCCGGGCATCCCGGCGGGGCAAGGAGACGCCGTCTTCGAGAAGTTCAGGCGCGCCGCGCCCGGCGACGCGGCCCCCGCCGGCACCGGGCTGGGCCTCGCCATCGCCCGCGGCATGACCATGGCCATGGGCGGCGACATCGCGCTGGAGAGCCCGACCCCGAACGGGGCGGGTTGCCGCTTCACGGTTCGCCTGCCGCGGGCGAGGAGGAACGAGCCATGATCGCATCGTCGCAACCGCTCATCCTCGTCGTCGACGACGAGCCGCAGATCCACCGGTTTCTCAAGCCGGCGCTGGTGGCGGCGGGCTACCGCGTCGCCGGGGCGGCCGACGGCGGCCATGCGATCCGGCTCGCGGACCTGCTGCAGCCGGCCGCGATCATCCTCGACCTCGGACTTCCCGACATGGACGGCAAGGACGTCATCGGCGCCATCCGCCGGACGGGGGACGCGCCCATCATCGTCCTGTCGGCCCGCGACCGGGAGGCCGAGAAGATCGCCTCCCTCGATCTCGGCGCCAACGACTTCGTCAACAAGCCCTTCGGGATCGGCGAGCTCCTGGCGCGCCTGCGCGTCGTCACCCGTCCCGCGCGCGCGGCGGCGGAACCGGCCGGCCCGCTGCAGGCCGGCGACCTCGTGCTCGACCCCGCCACCCATCGTGTGACGCAAGCCGGCGAGCCGGTCCGCCTGACGCCGACGGAATTCGAGCTCCTCGCCGTGCTGATGCGCAACGCCGGCCGCGTGATGACCCACCGCCAGATCCTGACGGCGGTCTGGGGCCCCGCGCACGGGCAGGACACGCCCTATCTGCGGGTCTTCGTCGGCCAGATCCGGCAGAAGATCGAGCAGGACCCGGGCGAACCCCGGCTGATCCTGACGGAGCCGGGCGTAGGCTACCGCTTCGCGGGGCCGGACGAGGCGGGCGGCGCGGCCGGTCAGGCGGGCCCGTTTCCTTGACTCCCAGGCGGGTTTCGCCTAACGCGTGGCCCATCAACGGCGATGCTTCGTCCTTGAGCCACCGCCCGGGCCGCGAGCCCGGAGGTCCACGCCCGACAGCGCGATGCGCCCTCGGGCGCGTTCTGCTTTGCGGCGTCGGTTCAGGACACGGGGTCGCCGCGATGGCGTTCCATTCTCCGGGAGGCCGCCACGGGCGGTCGCGGCGGGGGATCGAAAGGCAAAGGCGGTTTCGATGTTCGACGGGCTTTCCGAAAAGCTCTCCGGCATTCTCGACAAGCTCACGCGCCGCGGCGCGCTGACCGAGGACGACGTCAACGCGGCGCTGCGCGAGGTGCGGCGCGCGCTGATCGAGGCCGACGTGGCGCTCGAGGTGGTGCGCTCGTTTACCGACAAGGTGCGCGCCCGCGCCGTCGGCGCCGAGGTCGTCAAGTCGGTCACCCCCGGCCAGATGGTCGTCAAGATCGTCCACGACACGCTCGTGGAGACGCTCGGCGCGGACGCCGATCCGATCAACCTCGAGGCCGTGCCGCCGGTTGCGATCCTCATGGTCGGCCTGCAGGGCTCGGGCAAGACGACCTCGACCGCCAAGATCGCCAGACGCCTGCAGGAGCGCTCCGGCCGCAAGGT
>JAIYAB010000213.1 GCA_027489275.1 Hyphomicrobiales bacterium | reverse complement strand
TCGAAGGACGCAGGATGGTTCCGCTGCAGGATCGTGCGTCGGCGCGAAGGTGCGTCCTTCGAGACACGGGCTGCGACCGCTCCTCAGGATGAGGAAGATTCTCTTGAAGCCAAATGCTTGGTGGCAGTTTCCCTGAATCTCCTCATCCTGAGGAGGCCGCGCAGCGGCCGTCTCGAAGGACGCAGGATGGTCACGCCCGGCGGCCGCCGCCATGCCGTGCAGGCAACGCGGAACCGCCCCGGCGCGGCTGACGCGGGGCGCGGGGTCCGCTATCCCTGTGTGGCCGCGAGAACGGCGGGCGGAGCGGGGGGACTCGGGTGGCGGCAGGCATCGAGACGACTTCCGTGCGGAGCGCGGCGGTCGACGTGCGGGTCATGGGGACGGTGGGGCTCGCCCATTTCACCAGCCACCTGCTGCAACTCGTCTTCGCGCCGCTGCTGCCGATCATGCGCGACGATCTGGGCGCGAGTTTCGTCGAGCTGGGGCTGATCTTCACCGTCTTCTACGCCTGCTCGGGCCTCGGCCAGATCGCGGCCGGCGTGCTGGTGGACCGTTTCGGCGCGCACCGGCTGCTCGTCGGCGGCGTCGTGGTGCAGGCGGGCGCGGTGCTGGCGATGGGCTTCGCCCCGTCCTACCTCTGGTTGCTGCCGCTCGCGGGCCTCGCCGGCATCGGCAACAGCGTCTATCACCCGGCCGATCTCACCATCCTCAGCCATCGCGTGCGGCCCGAGCGGCTCGGCCGGGCCTTCGCGGTGCATGTCATCGGCGGCGCGATCGGCTTTGCGGCCTCGCCGTTGCTGTCAGCCGCCGTGGCGTCCGTGGGCGGGTGGCGGGCCTCGCTGGTCGTCACCGGCGGCGTCGGTCTCGCCGTGGCGGTGGTGCTGGCGGCGAGCCGGGCCACGCTCGAAACGCCGCCGCAGTCGCGCCATCGGGCTGATGGCAAAGCCGCGCCGCTGTCCTTCGCCGCCATTGTGGCGATGCCGGTGGTGCTGCTCGGCTTCCTCTATTTCCTGCTGGCCTCGCTGTCGGGAACCGGCATCCAGGCGTTCGCCATATCCGGGCTCGTGGAAGGCTTCGCCGCCCCGCTCGCGGTGGCGACGCTGGCGGCGACGCTCTACCAGGCCGGCAACGCCTGCGGCGTGATGGCGGGCGGCATCGTCGCCGACCGCACGAACGATCACCGGGCCGTCGCGGAGGGCGGATTGCTCGCGGCCGGCGTCCTGTCGGCGGCAATCGCCGTGCCCGGCGTCTCGGTGTGGGTCGGCATCGCGCTGCTCACGGCCTCAGGCGCGGCGGTGGGCCTCACCACGCCGTCGCGCGACGTGCTGGTGCGCAAGGCCGCCCCGCCCGACGCGGTCGGCAAGGTCTTCGGCGTCGTCTATTCCGGCTTCGACATCGGCGCGCTCATCGCGCCGATCCTGTACGGCGCGCTGCTGGACCGGCACATGCCGCTGGCGGTCTTCCTGTTGTCCGGGGTGATCCTGGCGCTCGCGGTGCCGGGCGTCCTCGTCTTCGGCCGCCGCGCCGTCGCGGGAGAGGCGAGGGCGTGACGCCGGCCGCCTCCTCGCGCGACGCGTGAGGTGAGCGCGACAACCGACTCATTCGACTCGCGAACTCACGTCGCGGCGACATACTCCGCCAGCCCCGCGACGAGCGCCTCGTAGACGAGGCGGACTGGGCGCAGCGCCTTCAGGTCCTCGTGCATCACCACCCAGACCTCGAGCGGGAAGCTGACGACGTCGGGCAGCACCGGCGCCAGTCCGGCGGCCCGGGCGAGGGGGGCGTGGCAGGCGGCGATGCCGACGCCGGCCCGCAGCGCGGCAAGCTGGGCGAGGTCGTTGTCGCAGCGCAGCGAGAACAGCTCGCGCGTCACCTTGATCCCGCCGACATCGACGCCGCGCACCGTCAGGTCGTCGCGGTCGAAGCCGATCAGCGTATGGCCCGCCATCGCCTCGACCGTCGCCGGCAGTCCGTGACGGCGGGCATAGTCGGGCGTGGCGTAGAGCCCGACCCGGATCTCGCCGATGCGGCGGGCCAGCAGGGCGGCCTGCTCCGGCCGCACCATGCGGACGGCAACGTCGGCGTCCCGCCGCAGCAGGTCCTCCACCCGGTTGCTCAGCGCGAGCTCCAGCACCAGCCCGGGATGCTCGTCCCGCAGCCGGCGCAGGATCGGGGGCAGCACCTCGGCCCCCACGATGGTGCTGGCGGCGATGCGGACGGTGCCGCGGTCGCCCGAGGCCGCGCCGTACGCCGCGCGCTCCAGCGCGGCCGCGGCCGATTCCATGGCCTCGGCATGCGCGCGCAAGGCGCGGGCCGCTTCCGTCGGCGCCAGCCCGCCGGGCGACCGGCTGAACAGGGACAAGCCAAAGGCCTGCTCGAGCTGGTCGATGTGTCGTCCCACCGTCGGTTGTGTCGCGCCGACTTCGCGCGCAGCAGCGGACAGGCTCCCGTGCCGCAGCACGGCGAGGAAGGAGCGATAAAGATCCCAGGTCGGTGTTGTCATACATTTACGTATAGCAACCCTACGGGATTAGGCAATTTTCGGTGAGCCTGGCGCGTGGGAGGGTCGCTCCATCACTGGAGCAGCACCCCGATGACCTCCCTCGAACGCGCCTTCCCCGTTCCATCGGACCGCACGGTCCTCGTCCTCGGCGCGACCGGCGGCCTCGGCGGCGCCGTCGCCGAACGCCTCGCGGCGCGCGGCTGGAGCGTCGCCGCCATGGTCCGCGATCCCGCCAGGGCCGCGAGAGGCCGCCCGAACGCGCCCTGGCGCTGGATCGTCGGCGACGCCATGGTCCCCTCCGATGTCCTTGCCGCCGCATCCGGCGCCCGCTGGATCGTGCACGCCGTCAACCCGGCGGGCTATCGCAACTGGCGCGGCCTTGCCCTGCCGATGCTCGCCAACACGGTGGCGGCCGCCGAGGCGACGGGCGCGCGCATCCTCTTCCCCGGCAATGTGTACAATTTCGGCGCGGATGCCGGTTCCCTCGTCGACGAGGCGGCGCCTCAGAACCCTGCCACCCGCAAGGGTCGGGTCCGCGTCGAGATGGAGGCGCTCCTGCGCGACGCCGCCGGTCGCGGCGTTCGCAGCCTCGTCGTCCGCGCCGGCGATTTCTTCGGCCCCGGCGTGGCCGGGTCGTGGTTCGCGGGCCTGGTCGCCAAAGAAATCCTCGCCCATCACGGCGGCGGGCGCGAACCCCGCTCGGTCGCCTATCCGGCCGGAAACCCGGAGGCCGGCCATGCCTGGGCCTATGTTCCGGATCTCGCCGAGACGATGGTCCGCCTCCTCGAGCGGGACAGGGACCTCGCGCCGTTCGAGGTGTTCCACTTCGGCGGCCACTGGGTCGAACCCGGCCTCGCCATGGCAACCGCCGCAGCCGTCGCCGCCGGCCGGCCCGATCTGCCGGTGAAGGCGATGGCCTGGTGGCCGCTGGTGCTGCTCTCGCCGTTCAACACCTTCATGCGGGAGGTTCTGGAGATGCGCTATCTCTGGGAGCGTCCCCTGCGTCTCGACAACCGCAAGCTCGTCGCCTTCCTCGGCCACGAGCCGCACACGCCGCTCGACCAGGCGGTGCGAGCCGCCATCGGCCATCCGCAGCCGTCGCCCGGCCAGGCCGTCACCGG
>JAIYAB010000366.1 GCA_027489275.1 Hyphomicrobiales bacterium | reverse complement strand
GGCCATAGTCGACGACCGCTCCGGCCATGCAGATCAGCGCGACGCCCGCGAATGCGAACATCGTGATGGTTGCGCCGGATTCATCGCGGCGGAAACGGCGGGCAAAACCGCAGACAGCATCCCGATAGGCCTGGTGCATCCCAGCTTCTCAACCTGGCATAGCCCCATGACTGTCCGAGCCAGCGCCGGAAGCCTGAAGCCGTTCACGATGCCGGAGGGTATGCCGGTGAGGGATTGCGATTCCGTTCCGTCAATCGATGAAACTCCGCGATGTTTCGCAATTTGTCGGATGTCAGGCCCAACTTTAGGTGAGCCCGGCGGATTGAATTGCGCCGGGTTTCTCGTTGGCCATTTCGCTTAAGCGGCTAATGGTGGACAGCCGCAGGTATGGGCGACATCGGCGCGAAGCGGATGTCAGCTAATGGGCAGTGCCCCAATGTCAGCAAGTGGCGCGCAGTTCATTCTGGGCGTCAGTGCGCGACAATGGTACGCGGCGAACCGGCTGTGCCCAGTATCTCTGCTATCGTTGATCGACGGCGGAATGCCTAAGGGCGCGTTCTTGGTGGTCCGAATCTGGGACGCACGGGCTATGGGGCAAAGTCAAATGCGCGAAATCGGAAAACACGAATGCCAGAAGGGCTAATGCCCCACCGTCGACCCAAATGCTCAGCGGCACCTGGTCGGTGCACAAGCCGATCTTCCTCTAACGCTGCCCTTCTGCCCGTGCCTTCGGAGGTTGTTTGAGGAAGGAGGCTCCGGCGCCAAATCGCGGGCGCCGGAGTTCCGGGGTCGGTCAGGGCTTGAAGACGAAGCCCGGCTTGAGCTGGACCTCAGCCGGGATTGGGGGCAGGTCGCTGAACAGCGCTGGGTAATCGGCCATCACCTTGAGGATATGCGAGGCGTCAACGTGCTTGTTGACGTCGAAGGTCTCCTTCAGGAAGCCCAGCCGGTGCAGCCGGTCCTGCGCGCTCCAGAGGGCGCGGAAGTTGTTGGCGGAGAGCCGACGGTCCGCCTGCTGGATGTTGAACTCCATCGCCGCCTCGGCGACCTCCTGCCTGAGCCCTGGGACCCAGCGCGTCGCGATCTGGGCGGCACGCTGCGGGTTCTTGCGCATCCACTGATCGGCCTCGGACAGGCCGGCGAGGACCTTCACGATGGTCTGGCCGTTGTTGGCGGCCCAGGCGCGCGTCGCGACATTGAAGCCCAGATAGGAGATGACATCGCCGCCGCGAACAACCTCCACCGCGCCGGGAACGTCCCGCAGAGCAACGATCGGCCAGGGATCCCAGGCGGCGAAGGCGTCGATGCCCTTCGACAGCAGCGCGACCGTCATATCCGGCGGCGGCGTGTTCACCATGGTCACGTCTGCGGGCGTCAGGCCCCCCTTCTCAAGCAGCGCGAGCGCGTAGAGGTGGTTGATCGTCCCGAACGAGGCCGCGATGCGCTTGCCCCTGAGGCTCGCGAGGTCGCCCTTGCGGATGCCCGAGGTTCCGCTGGCGACCAGGGCCATCGTTGCGTCCGAGCCCGCCTTTGCAGCGTTGCCGCTATAGTTGGCGAGAGCCACCAGGTCCATGCCACGCAGCACCGCCCCGACCATCGGCACACCGACCTGCACGATCTGGGTCTCGCCCGCCTGCAGCGCGTTCAGCGCGTCGACCCCGGTCGCGTACGGTCGGGCAATCTCGACTTCCACGCCGTGCTTCTCGAAGAAGCCTCGCTCCACCGCGATCGGCAGGCCGATCTGGTCGATCGCGCTGACCATCCCGGCCTTCACCTTCACCAAACTCTGCGCGCGCGCCGGGCTGGAGCCCGCTACCATCGCGAACGCCGCGGCGCCGCCGATCACTTGCCGTCTGTCCATGTGTCTATCCTCCCTCGTTCATTGGGCCGACGGTCCGGACCCAGTAGGGCCTCGCGACGGCGTTGAGATCCTCACGTCTCACTCCCCGTACTTCGACGGAGTTGTTCTCGGTCCCGGAGACCCGGCCGAAACGCTGGATGGCGAGCACGTGGAAGCGCTCGGGCGGAAAGGCAAGCGTGACCTGGAGGTTGACGCGCGCCCTGTCTGACCTGATCTCCGGTGCCACCTTGCCGGGCGCGGCGATGGTGAGCCAAGCCTGCCAGCCCGCATAGGCGATGATCGCGCCGGCAATAAGCTGGCCGCGTCCGCTGTGCAGGATGGCGCGTAGCAGCTTCATGCCGCCCTCACCATCTGGAGGACCTCGGCGCTCAGCCGCTTGAACTCGCCATCCTCGGTCAGCGCGTCCCAGCGGCGCGGCCGCGGGATTGTGATCGGGATCTCGCGCAGCACATGGCCCTTGGAGAGCACGACCACGCGATCCGCAAGGAAAACGGCCTCGCCGACGTCGTGGGTGATGAACAGCACGGTGTGGCGACGCTCGCCCCAGATCCGCATCAGCTCTTCCTGTAGGGTCATGCGCGTCTGCGCGTCCACGCTCGCAAAGGGTTCGTCCATCAGGAGAACGTCGGGCTCGTTGGCCAGCGCCCGGACCACTCCGGCGCGCTGCTGCATGCCGCCTGAGAGCTCGTTGGGATAGCGCTCCGCCGCTTGGGACAGGCCGGCGAGCTCCAGGAACTCCATCGCGATGCGGTCACGCTCGGGCTTGGGGATGCCGCGCATCTTCAGCCCGAAGCCGACGTTGTCGATCACCGTCTTCCAAGGCAGGAGTGCGAAGTTCTGGAAGACGACACCCCGGTCGCGGCCAGGCCCCTTCACCGAGCGGTCGCCGACGATGATGTCGCCGCGAGTAGCCGGCAGGAAGCCCGCTACCATGTTGAGTATGGTCGACTTGCCGCAGCCCGAGGGACCGACAACGGCCACAAACTCGCCGGCACCGATCTCCAGCGAGACATCCTGGATGGCCGTGACGCGCGTGCCGACGGCGGGGTCGAAGTAGGTTTTGTGCAGGTTGCGCAGTGTGAGGCTTTTCATTCAGCTTCCCTCATGCCCTTGTGACCAGGCCCCAGCGCTGGCCCGTCGCCCGCTCGATGGGCGCCAGGATCCAGGCGTCGACGACGTACCAGAGGAGGCCGAGCACGATCATGCCCAGCACGATCTCGACCGCGGAGCCGGCGCGACGCGCATCGAACATCAGGAAGCCGATGCCGCTGGTGCCCACGATGATCTCGGCAGCGATCAGCGCGCGCCAGCCGTAGCCCAGCCCGTTGCGCAGGCCGGTCATGATGTTGGGCAGGGCGCCGGGCAGGATGACATCCGTCAGGATCCGCCAGCGCGGCGCGCCGAGCGACTGGGCCGCGCGCACGAGTTCCGGCGGGATCGAACGGACGCCGAGCGCCGTGTTGATGACGACGGGAAAGATGACGGTGTAGACGATGACGAAGGTCATCGTGCCGAGCCCGAAGCCGAACCAGATCAGCAGCAGCGGCAGCCAGGCGATGTCGCCGATGGCCTGGAAGAACAGGAGCACGGGCCAGAGCGCCTTGCGCGCCACGCCGCTGAGGCCGACGAGGATGCCGAGCGGGATGCCCAGCAGGATGCCGACCGAGACGCCCGCGGCAAGGCGCCCGATGCTGTCCTCGAGATAGGCCGGGAGGATGCCCTTGTACGTGAGGGTCAGGAAGGACTGGAACACGTCGGGCGGGGCTGGGAAGAAGGCGCGCGGAAACACGCCTGCCGCCGCCACGCCCCACCAAAGCGCGACCACCGGCACGAAGGGAGCGAGCGCCGCAAGCACAGGCCAGCGCGCTGCCCAATGCGCGTAGCGGTCTAAGGCTTCAAGGATCGCGTTCATGCTCGCTGCACCAGGCCCCATCGCTCAATCGTCGCGCGCTCGAGCGGCGCGAGGATGAGGCGATCGATGAGCAGCCAGAGAATGCCAATGACGATCATGCCGAGCACGATGACTTCGGTGCGATAGAAGTCTCGCGCCACGAACAGCATGTAACCCAGCCCGACGTTGGTCGCGATCATCTCGGCCGCAATCAGCCCGCGCCAGGCGAAGCCGAGCCCGGTGCGGATGCCCGTCACGATGTTGGGAAGAGCGCCAGGCAGCAGCACCTCCGTCACCATGGCGAGGCGGCCCGCGCCGAGCGAAGCTGCAGCATGGCGCAGGCGCATCGGGATCGCCGTGACGCCGAGCAGCGTGTTATAGGCAACGATGAAGAAGACCGCGTTGAATATCACGAAGGTGATCGCGCCGAAGCCGTAGCCGAACCAGAGCGTTGCGATCGGAATCCAAGCGATGCCAGCCAGCACTGAGAAGAAGCGGAAGAGTGGCGTCAGGAAGGCCGAGATGCCGGCGTTGACGCCCATGGCAACGCCCAGCGGCACGGCGACGACCACCGCGAGCAGCGTGCCGGCTGCGACGCGGCCAAGGCTTGCGGCGACATGGGCCAGCAGCGATCCATCGCTCACGCTCTCCACCGCGGCGGCGAAGACGGCCTTGACGCCCGGAAACACACGGGCGTCGACGCCGAAGGCCCAGACGAGCAACGGCCAGGAGAGAAACAGGACGACCAGCGGAGCCACAAAGATGGCCGCCTGCCGGATATGACGCGCCGCGCCCGGACCCTGTCCCATCTCGATCGGGGCCACGCTATGGCTCATCGGATGAACTGGTCGACGTAGGCCTCGCCGAGGCCGTTCACCGCGTAATGCGCGCGACACTTGTCGATGCGGGTGAAGACGTCGTCGAAGCCGACTGACTTGCCGTCTGGATCGACATAGATCATCGCGCCGTTCACCTGGAACAGCGTGATCATCTCCTCGACATGCGGGTCCACAACGAGCGTGTGGGTCTCGCCTGGGGCTTCATAGGCATAAGAGCCTTCGGTCGCGACCCAGTCATGCTCAAGATAGCGCCATTCGCCCTTGATCACATAGGCGTGGACCGGCTGCGGATGGCGATGGCGCGAGAGGACGCCGGCCCGGCGCACCCGCAGCAGGTTCATCCAGTAGCCCCGCGAGGCGGACAGCAGCAGCGGCCGGAACCAGACGTTCTCCTCCAGCGGGACCCAGATCCGCTCGTCCGTGGGCACGGCGTTGGGAATGACAAGCTCGGGCGGCGATTCCTTCGGCTGCGGGTGGCGGTATGGCGCCCATCTCGGGTCGCTGGGTACCTTTCCGGCGGGCTGCTGGGCCATAATCCGTTTTCCTTGGCTAGAGCGTGAGGTAGCCGCCATCGACCGGCAGCACTGCGCCAGTGATGAAGCGCGCAGCTGGCGAGGCGAGGAAGGCGACAGTCTCTGCGATCTCCTCGGGCTCGCCCCATCTGCCCATCGGCGTGCGCGCGAGGATCGGGCGGCTCCGCTCGGGGTCGTCCTGCAGCGCCTGTGTGAGCGGGGTGCGGATCCACCCCGGGGCGACCGCGTTGACGCGGATGCCGTCCGTCGCCCAGGCGGCCGCGAGGCTGCGCGTGAGCTGCGCGATGCCACCCTTGGAGGCGCTGTAGGCCGGGGCGCGGGGCGAACCGAAAAAGGTCAGCATCGAGGCGAGGTTGACCATGCTGCCGCCGCTTGCGGCCAACCGTGCCCGCGCGGCGGAGGCGACGCGCATCGTGCCGGTCAGGTTGACCGCGAGCACGTCCGCGAAAACCTCAGGGTCGTGCTCGGCGTCGCGGCGGATCACGCCGGCGGCGTTGACCACCACGTCGAGCCGATCGAGGGAGCCCAGCGCCGTCGCCACGCTCCCCGCGTCGCGGACATCGCAAGGGGAAAAGGAAATCTCGTGATTGGCTTTGGCTGCTTGCTGGCATTCTTCCTGCGTCGCGCCCAGCGCTATGACCTCCGCGCCGAGATGGCCAAACAACGTCGCGCAGGCGAACCCGATGCCGCTCGTGCCGCCTGTCACCAGGACGGTGCGCTCTTCGAACAGATCTGGCCGGAACGTGGCGGCGAAGGTCTTCATCCCTCTTGCCCCTCTGACGGCAGAGCCAGACCCGAGAGATAGGTTCGCGTGACGTCCAGCAGGCGCTCCATCGCATCCCGCGCTCCGGCCGCATCTCCCTGATCGATGGCCCGAAGCACCGCGTCGTGGTTGGGCAGGTTGGGAGCCAGGGCCGGGATTGCGACTGCGAAGACCGCGTCGAGGATCGCCTCAAGCCCATTGCGGAAGCTGCCGAGGACCGGATTATGCGTGGCGTCGAGAATGGCGATGTGGAAGGCCTTGTCGGCCTCGGTCGCGGCGGCCATATCATCCGCTGTCGCGACCATTGCCTCATACGCGCCCCGGATTGTCCGCCGCTCGGCCGGTGTGGCGCGTTGCGCGGCGAGTGCTGCTGCCGCGGGCTCGACGATCCGGCGCGCCTCCTCGAGCGCAAAGAGAAGCTCGCGCGCCATGGGGCCGCCAGCCGCCCAGGCCAGTACGTCCTGGTCGAGGAAGTTCCAGGCGCGCGTTGGGCGCACCCTGGTGCCGTGCCGGGGGCCGACGGTCACCAGTCCCTTCGTGGCGAGGATCTTGACGGCCTCGCGGACGACGCCGCGGCTAGCGTCGAGTCTCCGCTCCAACTCCGCCTCCGGTGGCAGGACGGCGCCTACTGCATGGTCGCCGCGCGCGATAGAGCGCCCCAGCGCCTCGACGACGTGATCTATCTTCCCCGGTTTTGATGCCGCGCGGTTTTTACTTCGGTTTGCGCCCGGCAAACGCGTTCCTTGGCCGCTTGCAAAAGCTGCCTCCATGACGTTCCCCTAGCATTCGCCAATCTATGTCGGCTTCGCCATGCGAAGCTGCCACAGCAGATCTCAACGCGCAAGAAACATCTGATGTTTAACATCTGACCATTGTAGACCCCATACTCCGAGGGGCGCGCAGTCTCATGCGTCACGTCCACCCCGCGCTCGTGCAGCAGGTCTTTTCAATTCGACCAAAACGGACTTCGAGCTAGGTTACGTCAGAGAAGCAACGTTACGTGTCCTGTCGACGGGGTCCAACTCAAACCGAGGTCGATTCAGGGGGGAAACGTCAATGTGGCTCGGCAAACGCCTGGCATGATCCAGAGCCGCCTCGATCGCCGCCAGTTCCAAGGGCACGCCAAGGCCGACCTTGGCGGCTTCAGCAAACCGTTTGTCCGGCGAGCGCCGGGGCTCTTGAGAATAGCGCTCGAGGCACTCGAAGCCGACAGGACGGTCGCTCGCGAAATCCCAGATCGGCTGCATGTGGTGACGTTGCCCCCTGCACCCCGCTAGGACTTTCGCGAAGAAGGCCGAGGTAGGGTGGCCACGACGTCAGGGCATTATCAGCATGGATACCTTCTGTTCGGCCACCCTGATGATGCCCAGAAGCCGACTTAGGGCGCGTGGATGAGGCCCAGCACTGACGCTAACCTTCC
>JAIYAB010000214.1 GCA_027489275.1 Hyphomicrobiales bacterium | reverse complement strand
CGAAGCTTCCGCCGCTGCGGGTCGTCGGGCCGGCGCGGACGGTGTCGGCATCGGCGGTCGAGATCCCGACCGGCGAGGGTGCGCTGCGCATCGACACGCTGGCGGACGGAGTCCGTCTGCGCCTCGGCCGGCTGGACCTCCCGGCCTATCCGATCCTGGTCGGCGAGCCGGAAACCCGTGACGCGACGCTGGCCGAGAGCGATGCCGCCATTGTCGTCGCATGGGGCGCCTTTCGTCTCACCATTGCCCGCGACCCGCTGGCCTTCGTGCTGGAGAAGGACGGCCGCGCCGTCCAGCGCAGCGGCACGGACGGGCATTTCGTGCGCGAGCATCGCCTGCCGCCCTTCGCGCGGCGGCCGGAGGGCGGCTGGTTCGCGGCGCTCGACCTTGCCTCGTCGGAGCCCGTGTTCGGCCTCGGGGAGAAATGGGGGCGGCTCGACAAGCGCGGGCAGCTCGTGCGCTCGCTCGTCTTCGATGCGCTCGGCGTCAACGGCGAGCGCGCCTACAAGAACGCGCCCTTTGCGTGGTCGCCAGGCGCGCCGGGCCGCCCGGGCTGGGGCTGCTTCGTTCACACGCCGGCGACCGTGACCCACGCTGTCGGCTTCGCGCTGTGGTCGCAACGCACCTACGGCATCGTCGTCGAGGACGAGGCGCTGGACCTGTTCCTGTTCGCCGGTGACGACGGCGCGGCGCTGCTGCGCAGCTACACCGACCTGACCGGGCGCGCGCCGCTGCCGCCCTACTGGTCGCTCGGCGCCATCCTGTCCAAGGCCTACTACCGCACCGCGCAGGAGATCCTCGACGCCGCCCGCATGGTGCGCGAGCGGGGAATGCCGTGCGATACCATCACTTTCGACGGGCGGGCGTGGCAGGACACCGACACGCGGTTCCACTTCTTCTTCGATCCGAAGCGCTATCCCGACGCCCGGCCGGTGCTCAAGCAGCTCAAGGACATGGGCTTCCGGATCTGCGTCTGGGAATATCCGCTCGTCTCTGTGGATGGGCCGTATTTCGAGGAGTTCGCCGCGAAGGGCTGGCTGCTGAAGGACCGCCGCACGGGCGAGCCCTATCGCTACGCCTTCGACCCCGAACCCTTCGGCAAGGTGCTGACGCAGCTGCCCGAGTCCGGAATCATCGACTTCACCCACCCGGGTGCTTACCGCTGGTGGTGCGAGGCGCATCGTGAGCTGTTCGCGATGGGCGTCGACATGATCAAGTCGGACTTCGGCGAGCAGGTGGAGCCCGACTGCGTCGCCCACAATGGCGACATCGGCGACAGGCTGCACAACGTCTACCCGCTTCTCTACAACAAGTGCGTCTACGAGGCCGCGGAGGCCTGGTGCCCCTCCGGCGCCTTCCTGTTCGGCCGCGCGGGGTGGGCCGGCAGCCAGCGCTATCCAGTGCAGTGGGGCGGCGATCCGCAGGCGGACTGGGAGGGCCTCGCCGCCTCGATCCGCGGCGGCCTGTCCTGGGGCATGAGCGGCGGTCCGTTCCATGCCTCCGACATCGGCGGCTTCTACAAGGACCGGCGCGACCCGGAACTCTATGTGCGCTGGACGCAGGCCGCGCTGTTCGTCTCGCATTTCCGCTTCCACGGCATCGGCGAACGCGAGCCATGGGCCTATGGACCGGCCGCCGAGGCGGCGATCCGTCAGGCGCTGGACCTGCGCTACCGGCTGCTGCCCTACATCTGGTCGGCGGTGGAGGAGGCGAGCCGCTCTGGCCTGCCCGTCCAGCGCGCCATGGCGCTGGCCTTCCCCGACGATCCCGCGGCGTGGGCGTTCGAGGAACAGTGGATGTGCGGGCCCGACCTCCTCGTCGCGGCCTGCCCACGGCCGGGCGGCGAGGTCGAGGTCTATCTGCCGGCCGGTCGCTGGAGGCCGTTCCCGCGCGGCGGCGAGGCCGTCACGGGCGGTCGCGTGCTGAGGCTGACGCTGGCGCTGGACGAGATCGCCGTCTTCGCCCGCGAAGGCGCCAGGATCCCGCTCGGGCCGTCGACGAGGACATCGACCGCCGAGACCGGCGGCAAGCCGACGGTGGAAACCGTCTGGGAGGCCTGAGGCCGGCCTCCCGGCTCGTCGTCCCGCAGAGGGTCGATCAGGTTACTCCGCCTTCACGCCGGCCTTCGTGACGGCCTCGTTCCACCGGGCGAGCTCGCCCTTCAGGTGGGCGGCCAGAGCCTCCGGCGAGCGGCGTTCGGCGGGGAAGAGGACCGTGCCGAGATCGGTGAAGCGGGTCTGGATGGTCGCGTCGGCGAGCGCGGCCTGAAGCGCGGCGTGCAGCTTGTCGACCACGGGCTTCGGCGTCCCGGCCGGCGCGTAGAGCGCGTGCCACACGGCGACGTCGAAATCGGCGATGCCCAGCTCGGCGACGGTCGGCAGGTCGGGCAACTGCTGGATGCGGCGGGGCGCCGTGACCGCGTAGGCCTTCACCTTCCCGCCCGTGATCTGCGGGATCGCGTTCGTCGTCTGGTCGCACAGCATGTCGACCTGGCCGCCGACGAGGTCGTTCATCGCCGGGCCGGTGCCGCGATAGGCGATGTAGGTGAAGCTGGTGCCCAGCGCCTGCGTCAGCATCAGCCCGCACAGGTGCGAGCCGGAACCGATGCCGGCGTGGGCGACGTTGATCTTCGGCCCCTCCGCCTTGAGCCTCGCGAGCAGCGCCTTGCCGTCAGCCGCCTCGAAGCCGAGCTTCGTCGTCAGCACGAACGGGCCGGTGTTCACGAGCCCGATGGGCTGGAAGGCCGTCGCCGTGTCGTAGGCGAGCTTCTGGTAGAGCGAAGCGCCCGCCGCGAGCGCGACGTGATGGATCAGCAGGGTGTAGCCGTCGGGGTTGGCCTTGGCGACACGCGCCGCGCCGGTCGTTCCACCCGCGCCCGCCACGTTCTCGATGACCACCTGCTGGCCCAGCGTCGCCGACATATGCTGCCCGATCAGGCGGCCGATCACGTCCGACGGTCCGCCGGCGGCGTAGGGGACCACCATGGTGATCGCCTTGTCAGGATAGGTCTGTGCGGCGGCTGGCGCTGCGGCAAACAGTGCGGCAGCGAGGGCAAGTACGGCTTGACGCATGGAAGAACCTCCCGGCTGGAGCCGCGTCTGCGCGCGGCCTTTCCTTCCGAGAAAGTAAGTCGCCGGGCCGTGCCGGCAAGTCTCCGCCTGCTCTCAGGCGAGGATATCGACCCGCGGGCGTCGCAAGGGGTCGTCCGTCCGCGCCTCGGCGCCTGCCGACACCGCCGCCGGCGCTGCGAGGGAACCGCCGTAGACCACGGCCGGATCGCCGCCGGCGCCGGCCTGCGCGACGCTTCGCCCGTCTGCGAACAGCTCTTCCGGCTTGGCCGGATTCTCGCCGCGCTTCGCCCTGGCGACGTCCTCGCAGGACGTGCAGGGGTAGCCGTTCACTATCCGGAGCGACATCGGCCAGCCCTTTCTCGCGCCCAGTAAGGGGTCGAAGGGTAAAGACCTCCGGAATCGCCTTCAGCGCTTCACAGGATCGTGTACCTGCGGTGAAACGGATCAGCGCAGGTCGGACATGTAGTGGAACTCGTCCGTCAGACAGCGGCTGACGCGCCATTCCACGGTGACGCCGTCGAGCGCGATGGCCTGCCGGTCGATGAGCAGCGCCGGGTGGCCGGGGGCGACGCCGAGCAGGGCGGCGTCGGTGCCGTCGAGCGCGACGGCCTTCAGCTTCTCCTGCGCCCTTGCGACGGTGATGCCGTAGCGGCCCGCATAGGTGGCGTAGAGGTTGTTGGGGATATCGCCCTCGGCGAGGCCGGGAAACAGCGCCGCCGGCAGCGTCACCGTCTCGGCGATGCTCGGCTTGCCGCCGAGCGACCGTACGCGGACGACCCGCAGGACCCGGGCACCGTCGGGCAGGCCGAGAACGTCGCGCTCGACGGGCGCGGCATTGCCTTCCGATACCGAGACGATCCGGCTTTCGGGAAAGCGCGCCTCGCCCGCGTCCGGGACCAGCTTGAAGAACTGGAACAGGATCCGTGCCTCGTCATGCTCGGCGACGAAGGTGCCTCGCCCCTGCCGGCGCACCACCAGATTCTCGGTAGCGAGCGCGTCGAGAGCCTTGCGGACGGTGCCCTGGCTGACGCCGATCTCCGCGGCCAGTTCGATCTCGCTCGGCAGCGCCTGCCCGGGAGTCCACCGTCCCTCGACCAGTCGCTGCACGAACGCGTCGCGCACCTGCTGGTAGAGCGGCCGAAAGCCGAGTTTCGGAACGGGAGTCATCGAGCGAAGGTCATGGCCGTCATGCGTTGACACGTTAGCTCATCTTATATCTTATACAAGACCGACGGAGGCTGAACTCCGTTCCCCGTTTCGAGCGCCCGATTCGGACGATCCGCGGCGCGAGCCTGCAACACGAGGATATGCCCGGCCTCCCGGTCGTCCCGGGGCGGACCGCACCTGCCAGAAGGACACCGCGATGAGCATTCCGCATTGCCTCGTCCACAGCCCCAAGGACACGGTCGGGGTCGTGGTGGTCGAAGGCCTGAAGTCGGGCACCGACATGCTGTGCCTGATCACCGAGACCGACACGACGTTCAACCTCAAGGCCAAGGCGGACATTCCGATCGGTCACAAGGTCGCGCTGCGCGACGTGAAGAAGGGCGACACGATCTGGAAGTACGGCGAGGACATCGGCCGCGCCGTCGCCAACATCAAGAAGGGCGAGCATCTCCACGTCCACAACGTCAAGACGAAGCGCTGGTGAGGGAGGCCGACATGGCGAAGAGCGAGAAGAAGGCATCCCGCGCCGGCGGCAAGGCCGCCGGAAAGAGCGCGTCGAAGGGCGCCGCCAAGGCCGCAGCCAAGCCGGTCAAGGGCAAGGCCGCGGCAAAGGGCAAGGCGAAGGCGG
>JAIYAB010000160.1 GCA_027489275.1 Hyphomicrobiales bacterium | reverse complement strand
TACTATCCGACGGCGACGCTGGTCACCGCCTTCGACATCATCTTCTTCTGGGTCGCCCGGATGATGATGATGGGCCTCCACTTCCAGCGCGAGATCCCCTTCCACACCGTCTACATCCACGCCCTCGTCCGCGACGAGAAGGGGGCGAAGATGTCGAAGTCGAAGGGCAACGTCATCGATCCGCTCGACCTCGTCGACGCCTACGGGGCGGACGCGCTGCGCTTCACGCTGGCGGCCATGGCCGCCCAGGGACGCGACATCAAGCTCGCGCGCCAGCGCGTCGAGGGCTACCGCAACTTCGCGACGAAGCTCTGGAACGCCGCGCGCTTTGCCGAGATGAACGGCTGCGCCCGCACGACGGGCTTCGATCCCGCCGGTGCGAGTCTGACTCTGAACCGCTGGGCGATCGGCGAGTTCGACCGCGCCGTGGGCGAGGTGACCGCTGCACTGGAGGCGTTCCGTTTCAACGACGCCGCGAACGCCGCGTACCGCTTCGTGTGGAACGTCTTCTGCGACTGGTATCTGGAACTGGCGAAGCCGGTCTTCGCCGGGGAGGACGAGTCGGCCAAGGCCGAGACGCGCGCCAGCGTCGCCTGGGTGCTCGACGGCATTGCCCGCCTGCTTCACCCCTTCATGCCCTACATCACCGAGGAACTGTGGGCGATCAAGGGCGTCGAAGGCCCGAAGCGGGACACGATCCTCGCGCTCGCGTCCTGGCCCGCGTCCGGCGCGCTGGCGGCCCCCGACGCCGAGGCCGAGATCGGCTGGCTGGTGGAGCTGATCACCGAGATCCGCTCGGCCCGCACCGAGACGAACGTGCCCGCCGGCGCGCAGATCCCGCTCGTCCTCGTCGCCGCATCCGCGCAGACTCAGGACCGCGTCGCGCGCTGGGGCGACATGCTGCGCCGCCTCGCGCGGCTGTCGTCGGTCGATTTCGCCGGGATGGCGCCCGGCCAGTCGGTCCAGATGGTGGTGCGCGGGCAGCTCGCCGCCCTGCCGCTCGAAGGCATCGTCGACCTCGTCGCCGAGCGCGCGCGTCTCGTGAAGGAGATCGCCCGGCTCGACGGCGAGGTGGCGAAGGTCGACGCCAAGCTCGGCAACGCCGACTTCATGGCCCGCGCGCCCGAGGAAGTCGTCGAGGAGCAGCGCGAGCGCCGCGAGGAGGCCGACAGCCGCCGCTCCAAGCTGAAGGACGCCCTCGACCGGCTGGGCTAGGAGCGCCGGCAGCCTGCTTCATCCATGGGGAGACGTCCATCAGGCAGGGCCGCGCGGCGCTCTTGTCCCACTCCGTACGCACGCCCTCATGCCGTGTTCGGCGGCGCCTTCAGGAGACGGCAGCCGGAGATTTTCCAGCGGCCGTCGGGCTGCCTTTCCATCGTGTAGATCGCGACCCAGGACTCGCCGCCCGCGTCGACGATGCGGACCTCCTGCTCGGGCCCCTCCGGCGAGGGGCGCAGTTCGCCGAAGGCCCACGTCTTCGGCCGGTAGACCGGCTCGTAGCCCTGCCGGACCATGCCCATGAAGACGTCGCTGGAGCGGAACATCTGCTGGATCCCCGGCGAGGCGTGGGACCACGCGCCCTCCGCGTCGTCGCGCAGGAAGGCGCCGAGCTGGCTCTCGATGACGGACCGGATCGCGGCCTGCTCCTCCTGCCCGAATCCCTGCGCCGGAACGCAGATGGCCAGCACGATCGCCAGGGCGGGAAGGGGGCGGCGGAGCATCGGGCGGTCCTCGCGGGGGATGGTCCGTTCAACATAGGCGGCACGGAACGGTGGGCGAGGGGGCCTGACGGCGTCATGTTCACAGTTGCGGCGAAATTGCGTTCGCCCTCGGTTGCAAGCGCGATCGTTCTGGCGCAACGTTCACATCAGAACCGAAACAGGGCCACGAAGGCCCGTGAGGAGGGACCGACATGCTCCATTCATCCATCCGCACCGTCACCGCGACGCTGGCGCTCGGGCTGCTGCTGTCGAGCGCATCCGCGCAGGTCGTCTACAACCGCGGCAACCCCGGCGACCCGGAGACGCTCGACGCGCACAAGACCTCCACGGTGGTGGAGAGCGACATTCTCTACGATCTTTACGAGGGTCTCGTGACCTATGACGCCAAGGGCCAGATCGTGCCCGGCGTCGCCGAATCCTGGACGTCCAACGACAACGGCACGGTCTACACCTTCAAGTTGCGCGGCAACGCAAAATGGTCGAACGGCGACCCGGTGACGGCGAACGACTTCGTGTTCTCCTATCGCCGCCTGCTCGACCCGGCGACCGGGGCGAAATACGCCAACATCCTCTACACGCTGAAGAACGCCGAGAAGGTCAACAAGGGCCAGGCAAAGGTGGAGGAACTCGGCGTCAAGGCGATCGACGACCGCACGCTCGAACTGACCCTCGAGAACCCCGCTCCCTACTTCATCGCCCAGCTCGCGCACCAGACCGGCCTGCCGCTGCATGCCGCCTCGGTGACGAAGCACGGCAAGGACTTCGTGAAGCCGGAGAACATGATCTCCAACGGCGCCTTCACGCTGAAGTCGTTCGTGCCGAACGACAAGATCGTGATGACGAAGAACCCCAACTACCGCGAGGCCGCGTCGGTGAAGATCGACCAGGTCAACGTCTTCCCGATCGAGGACCGCGCCGCCGGCCTTCGCCGCTTCCAGGCGGGCGAGATCCACACCTACAACGACATTCCCACCGACCAGATCAAGTTCATCCGCGAGAACCTGAAGGGCCAGTTCCGCCTCGCGCCGTATCTCGGCACCTACTACTTCGTCTACAATACGAAGAAGGAGCCGCTGAACGACGTGCGGGTGCGCCAGGCGCTGTCGATGCTGATCGACCGGGAGTTCCTCGCCGAGGAGATCTGGGGCGGCACGATGATCCCCGCCTACTCCTTCGTCCCGCCGGGCATCGGCAACTACGGTGAGCCCGCCACGGCATCGTGGAAGGACCTCTCGCCGATCGAGCGCGAGGACAAGGCGAAGGCCCTGCTGAAGGAGGCCGGCTACGGTCCCGGCGGCAAGAAGATCTCGCTCGAAATCCGTTACAACACCTCGGAAAACCACAAGAACACCTCGATCGCGCTGGCCAACCAGTGGAAGCCGTTCAATGTCGAGGTGAAGATGGTCAACACCGACCTGAAGACGCACTACGCGCTGCTGCGCGACAAGGGCGACTTCGACGTGGCCCGCGCCGGCTGGATCGCCGACTACTCCGACCCGCAGAACTTCCTGTTCCTGGTGGAGAGCGACAACACCGGCTTCAACTACGCCAACTACGCCAACCCCGAATACGACGCATTGATGAAGAAGGCGGCGGCCACCAAGGATCTCGGCGAGCGCGCCAAGGTGCTGAAGCAGGCCGAGACCATCTTCATGCGCGACATGCCCTTCGTACCGCTGATGTTCTACGGGTCGAAGAACCTCGTCTCCACCAAGGTCGGCGGCTTCGAGCCCAACACGCTCGACCGGCACCTCTCCCGCTTCCTGACGATCGCCAACTGATCGCCGGACGCAGTCTGTCGACGCGCCGCCCCGGGTCCGCTCTCGCGGATCCGGGGCGGCGGCGGAGGGGTCGATGGTGAGACAGGATCTGCCCGTGACGCCGCGACGCGGCGCCGTCGTCGTGTCCGGAAAGGGCTGACGCGATGGGCTTCTACGTCATCCGCCGCCTGCTCTCGGCGATCCCGACCCTGTTCATCATCATCACCATCTCGTTCTTCCTGATCCGGCTCGCGCCCGGCGGCCCGTTCGACCTTGAGCGCCCGCTCGAGGCCAAGGTCATGGAAAACCTGCGGAAAATCTACAAGCTCGACGAGCCGCTGTGGTACCAGTACTGGCTCTATGTGTCGGCGCTGCTGCGCGGCGACCTCGGGCCGTCCTTCTTCTTCCGCGACTTCACCATCGGCGAACTCTTTGCCCGTGGACTTCCGATCTCGATCCGGCTCGGGCTCTCTGCGCTGACGCTGGCCGTCGTCGTCGGCGGCATCCTCGGCGTCATCGCCGCCTTCCGCCAGAACAGCGCGACGGACTACGCCGTCGTCGGGCTCGCCACCTTCGGCATCACGGTTCCCACCTTCGTCGTCGCCCCCATCCTGCAGATCGTCTTCGGACTGTCGCTCGCCTGGCTGCCGGTCGGCGGGTGGAACGACGGGGCGATGCGCAACACGATCCTGCCGATCGTCACCCTGGCGCTGCCGCAAGTCGCGGTCGTCGCGCGGATGACGCGCGCCGCCATGATCGAGGTGCTGCGCTCCAACCACATCCGCACGCTGCGCGCCAACGGGCTGCCGCTGGGGGTCATCGTCAGCCATGCGCTGCGGGGCGCGGCACTGCCGGTCGTCTCCTATCTCGGGCCGGCGGCTGCCGCTCTGCTGACGGGCTCGGTCGTGGTCGAGACGATCTTCGGCATCCCCGGCATCGGCCGCTATTTCGTCGAGGGCGCGCTGAACCGCGACTACACGCTGGTGATGGGCACGGTCATCGTCATCGCGGTCTTCGTCCTGGTGTTCAACCTCCTCGTGGACCTCGTCTACGCGCTTATCGACCCGCGGGTGCGCTATGAGTGAGGCCGTCGCCTCCGCCGTCGCGGCCCCGGCCGCCGTCAAGGGCCGCTCGCTCTGGGCCGACGCGCGCGGACGGCTGCTGCGCAACCGCGCGGCGCTGGCGAGCCTCATTGTCCTCGGCCTCGTGGCGCTGGCCTGCCTGTTCGGCCCCGCCTTCACGGGGCACGATTATGACCAGGTCTACCAGGATTACGTCCGCGTCCCGGCCCGCATGGACGCCTATCCGACGGCCGAGCAGTTGCCGCCGGCGACGGACCGCATCGCCGCGCGCATCCGCGCGAAGGTCGAGGGCCTGAAGGAGACGGGCGACACGATGCGGGTCACCCTGGTGGGGCAGCGCCCGCTCGACGAGCGACTGCTGGTCTATTTCGAGCGCTCCGATCTGTTCGGCGTCGCCCGGGTCGTCGAGAAGGCGGAGGAGGGGCGGCGGCTGGTCGTCGACGTTCCCATCGACCGCCGGCATTTCCTCTTCGGCACGGATTCCAACGGCCGCGACCTGCTCACGCGCACGCTCGTTGCCGGGCGGGTGTCCCTGGCCATCGGCGTGCTTGCGACAACGGTCGCGATTCTGATCGGCGTGCTCTGGGGGGCGACGGCGGGTTATCTCGGCGGGCGAATCGACAACGTCATGATGCGTGTCGTCGACATTCTCTATTCGCTGCCCTTCATCTTCTTCGTGATCCTGCTGGTCGTGTTCTTC
>JAIYAB010000128.1 GCA_027489275.1 Hyphomicrobiales bacterium | reverse complement strand
CGCGACGCCGCCGCAGCCGACACCGCCGATGCTTCCACCCCCGGCCGCCGCTGGCCCGGGCCGTCGGCGCGCGCCGGGTGGGTGATGTTCGACTGGGCCTGCCAGCCCTTCTTCACGCTGGTCACCACCTTCATCTTCGCCCCTTTCTTCGCCGCCGCCGTCGCGTCGAACCCGGTCGAGGGGCAGGAGCTGTGGGGCTACGCGACGGGCTTTGCCGGGCTCGTGATTGCGCTGTGCTCGCCGGCGCTGGGCGCCGTCGCCGACGCCTCGGGACCGCGAAAGCCCTGGATCGCCGCCTTCGGCGCGCTGCTCGTCACGGGCTGCGCCATGATGTGGTGGGCTGTGCCCGGCGCGCCCGCCGCCGTCGCGATCGCGCTGGCGGGCTTCGTCATCGCCACCATCGGGGCCGAGTTCGCCTCGGTGTTCAACAACGCCATGATGCCGAGCCTCGCGCCGCCCTCGCGCCTCGGCCGGCTGTCCGGTCTCGGCTGGGCGATGGGCTATCTGGGCGGCCTGGTGTCGCTGGCGCTGACGCTGGTGTTCCTGGCAGCGCCGCCCGACACCGGCCGCACCATCGCCGGCCTCGTCCCGGCCTTCGGGCTCGATCCGGCGACGCACGAGGGCGACCGCATCACCGGGCCGTTCGCGGCGCTGTGGTTCGCGGTCTTCGTGCTGCCGCTCTTCCTGCTGACACCGGACGTGCCGCGCACGGGCCGCCCGCTCGCGCAGGCGGCGCGCGAGGGGATCGACGGCCTCGTGCGCACCGTGCGCGGCCTGAGGGGGCAACGCGACCTGTTTCGCTTCCTCCTCGCCAACATGATCTACGCCGACGGGCTCGTCGCGCTGTTCGCCTTCGGCGGCATCTATGCCGCCGGCGCGTTCGGCTGGAGCACCACCGAGATCGGCCTCTTCGGCATCCTCCTGACGATCACCGGCACGATCGGCGCGCTGGCCGGCGGCCGGCTGGACGACCTGTTCGGCCCCCGCGCCGTCGTTTCGGGCAGCCTGGTGCTGCTGATCGTCGCGGTGCTGGGCATCCTCGGCACGACGCGCGACGCCGTGCTGTTCGTCGTGGCGGTCGATCCGCCCGTCGCCGGCGACGGGCTCTTCGCAGCGACGTCAGAGCGCATGTATCTGGGGCTCGGCCTGCTGATCGGCATCGTCGCCGGCCCGCTTCAGGCGGCGTCGCGCACGCTGCTCGTGCGCCTCGCGCCGCCCCGGGACATCGGCCAGTGCTTCGGGCTGTTCGCCCTGTCGGGAAAGGTGACGTCCTTCCTCGGGCCGACGCTGGTGGCGGTGCTGACCGGCGTGACCGAAAGCCAGCGCGCGGGCGTCGCGGTGCTGCTCGCCTTCTTCGCGACCGGCCTGGTGCTGGTTCGCAGCCTCAGTGCCGGAAGTGGCGGTGCCCGGTGAAGACCATGGCGAGCCCGGCCTCGTCGGCGGCCCGGATCACCTCGTCGTCGCGCATCGAGCCGCCCGGCTGGATCACGGCCGTCGCCCCCGCCTCGGCGGCGGCCAGAAGCCCGTCAGCGAAGGGGAAGAAGGCGTCCGAGGCGACGACCGAGCCCTTTGCAAGGCTTTCCGGCAGGCCCGCGGCGCGGGCCGCCTCGCCGGCCTTCCACGCGGCGATGCGTGAGGAATCCACGCGGCTCATCTGACCCGCGCCGATGCCGACGGTGGCGCCATCGCGCGCGTAGACGATGGCGTTCGACTTGACGTGCTTGGCGACGCGGAAGGCGAAGGCCATGTCGGCCAGCTCCCGCTCGTCCGGCTGTCGCTTCGTGACGACGCGCAGGTCCATGTCCTCGACCACCGCGTTGTCGCGCGCCTGGGCGAGGAAGCCGCCGGCGACGCTACGCATGACCACGCCCTCGGCGCGCGGATCGGGGAGGCCGCCGGTGACGAGGAGGCGCAGGTTCTTCTTGGCCGCGACGATCGCAACCGCCTCCTCGTCCGCCTCCGGCGCGATGATCACCTCGGTGAAGATCTCGACGATGGCCCTGGCCGCCTCGGCGTCGAGCCGGCGGTTGAGGGCGACGATCCCGCCGAAGGCCGACACCGGGTCGCAGCGCAGCGCCAGGGCGTAGGCCTGCGCCAGCGTCTCGCCGGTGGCAACCCCGCAGGGATTGGCGTGCTTGATGATCGCCACCGCCGCGCTCGCCGCCGGATCGAACTCCGCGACGCACTCGAACGCTGCGTCGGTATCGTTGATGTTGTTGTAGGACAGCTGCTTGCCCTGGAGCTGGCGCGCCGTCGCCACGCCCGGCCGCGTCTCGGCGGTGCGGTAGAAGGCGGCCCACTGGTGCGGGTTCTCGCCGTAGCGCATCGCCTCGGCGAGCGTCCCGCCCATCGCCCGGTAGCGCGGCGTGGTGTCGCCCAGCCGGGCGAGGAACCACGCCGAAATCGCCGCGTCGTACGCCGCCGTGCGGGAATAGGCCTTGGCGGCAAGGTGCCGGCGGGTGGTGAGCGAGGTCGAGCCCCCCGTCTCCTCGATCTCGGCCATGACCCGCGCATAGTCCGCGCTGTCGACCACCACCGCCACGTCGGCGTGGTTCTTCGCCGCGGCGCGGATCATCGCCGGGCCGCCGATGTCGATGTTTTCGATGCAGTCGTCGAAGGGCTTGCCGGCCGCCACGGTCGACTCGAACGGGTAGAGGTTGACCACGAGCAGGTCGATCGGGCCGATCCCGTGCGCCAGCATCGCCGCCTCGTGCTCGGGGTTCTCGCGG